>SLLP01000180.1 GCA_007133995.1 Balneolales bacterium | reverse complement strand
TACGCAAACCCTCGGCCCCCGACCAGCAGGTACAGGAAATATACAAGGCTACGGGCTGCACCCGGTCACAGAAACCAATAAAAAAATCTGTAGTGTACCACTGATACCGGTAACTCATTGGAGCTCAATAAAAATTTGGGCATAATTGCCAAGTTGGGTTAAACCACAAATATTCTACCCGGAATCCTGTAACGCAATAATCATACATTAATCATCCTGAAATGAAATGAGCTGCAGTGCCGTTTGACCTTTGGTCTGACATCTGCAGCTCATTTTTACTGTTAACCAGAGGAGTTTCGGTAAATATTGGTATTGCGTTGCAGGAAACCGTCCTGAAACAGTCAGCAGTGATTATTGACAAAACGGGAAGTGAAGCTTACTTCAATCTCACTTTTTCATTTCAATTTCGATTACCCCGTTGGCGCCTCTGGAACCGTAAGAAGCCGCTTCGCTTCCTTTCAGCACATTGACGTTGGCAATGTCCCATGCATTCAGGAAGCTGACACTGCTATAGGATTGGCCCATAACCCGTCCGTCCACTACAAATAACGGCTCATTAGTTCCAAGGATGGAAGATTCACCGCGAATTCTGACCTGGGTATTGGCTCCGCTGCCACTCACAGTTACACCAGAAACTCTCCGCAAATAATCGGCAAGCTCCACCTCTGCGGAGTCTCCCATTTCGAGTCGTTCCGGACCCGTTGTGGAGGAAACTTCCCGTGTACCCTGGCTCGTATGACAAGCCTGCAGCATTAAGAGTGAGAAAAGGGTTATAAATAACGTAAGAGCGAGTTTCATGTGTTTAAAAAGTTTGATTTATAAGGTCACATAGAGTGTCCATGACGTTTTTAATCATACATCTGTTAGACCGGGAGATTCCTGGTCATGGACATTTCATATTTTACTCCGCTTTATAGTAAGGCTATATGATATGGGTATATGTTTTATCAGTTTGGCAAAATGCATATGCAGTTATGCAACGAAATAAAACTATTAAAATTATTGAAAACAATAAACTTTTAAAGGTGATGGATGTACAATGTATTCATTTCATTGGTTGCATTGCCTGATTCCATTTTTTTCTGTTTCACGGTTTATTTGACGGCGAATATGATGATAAATGAAAACAGTTGCCTGCCATTTGGTGTCAGGTTTTATATCGGCAGCATGTTTAAAAATTTCCAAACGGGTAGAAATGGTCCAGGTTCACGTTTTCATAATTCAGGGCATCCAGCCGTGTTGTTCCGAACCAGTCTCCGGGCGTATCTACGATGATGATGGTTTTGGCATACCCGGTTTCATCGAACCCCCGTCGGAAATGAACACGTGATTTGAGCACGAAAACATCGTAATCATCCGGTTCGACCGGACCGAAGCGCAACTGTCCGGGTGTGGTGTTTTGCCGGTATGCCGGGGTCAGAATCAGCATATTGTTTTCACCAAACGAAATGGCGGCTACCCGGTCATATCTCCAGCGTGACCCTTTCCAGGCAAGGGTTCCGGTGATGCGAACCGGATTTCCGGCCTGTTCTCCCGTATAGCCTCCGACTTCCATATCAAACGGGTCGCCAGGCTGCAGGTCCAGCTCCCATATTTTTTCGAGCGCCGGCTCATCGGTAAGAGCCGAGTAGAGTATGCCGTTTACACCCTGGTCGATGAGATCACGGAGTGTCCAGGTGGCATCACCGGGGCGATCCCAGTAATCGGCCAGGACCACAGGTGTTTTTCCCGCTTCGATGGCCTCGCGGGTCATCTGTACCGCTTCCCGGGGCTCGGGAAACTCCCCATGGGCCCAATCGGCCCTGATTCGCCACATGTATTCATGCATGTCGTCGGCAATTTGATCCGCAAGCGTTTGGTCATTGTTTGTCATGACATGGACACTGGCTCCGAGGGTAGGCACATCAGACCATGGGAAGCCCAGAAAAACATTGACATAAGCCCCTGGTTGGCGATCTTCCCACCGTCTGGCCCGTTCCATGATATCCATAAGGGGGGATTGGCCGGTCCATTGAAGAACGGTAGCCGTGAGGATGGGTACACGCCGGACAGCTGTAGCGGGTTGATAGGTGCCGCGCATCATGTTGCGAAGATACCTGGAGGCCCTTTGCCCCTGGCGATAGGAATCGTAATGAGGGAAACGTTTGGTCACAAAGCTGCCATCCGCCCATTCCAGAAAAGCTTCATCCTCATTTCCATGAAGGTCAAATGTTGCCACAATGGGCACATCCGGTCCAACGATCTCACGAAACCGTCTTGCCATTTCTGCTTCAGGGCGAGGGATATTTCTGACCGCCATGGCACCGTGCAATGAGAGGAAGACACCGTCGACCGGCATGGCGGCTTTCAGGTCCTCCAGCATCAGTCCCACAAAATGATCAAAGACTTCTTCCTTGTTCCAGGTTCGGGAAGTTCCACCAAAAACCCCAAGAGGGGAGGTCAGTCCGATCAGTTCGATATCATCGAATGTTTTGGACTCGGAAACAAATCCCCGCACGTAAGTGCTGATATTCAGTACATCCTCTCCTTCCGCAGGCGGGCCCAGCCGTATCCAGTCTTCGATTCCCGGTTCTTTGCCGGGACAGAAAGTACAGGTTTCGTGGGAAAAACGGGCGACTACTACACGATAGGTTTTATCGTTTTTCGGCATGCAGCCGGTAGACAGCAGAAAGAGAATCAACACGAACACGGTCTCGCTTCCGGTTTTATAGTGGGGAGCATTAACGGATCGATTGAAAAGCATGTTCTTGTGATTGTGTAGTTGTATGTACTTGTTGGGTTCAGAGTTTCCGGTTCAACGGAGATAAACGGGCAATTTGTTTTTGTTCACGAACCGGTAATCGCTATTGGCTCATGTTAGGGCAATCACGATTGATTCACGTATGGGCAATCAGTTTTGGCTCATGTAATCGACTGCCAGTGCAGCCAGTGCCCGTACTCCGATTATAAGAGCGTTTTCGTCAATATAAAATTCGGGGGTATGAAGGTCCGGGGCATCGGCAGGATCCATGTGTGGCGGCATCCCTCCCACAACATAATAGAGTCCGGGAATTTTTTCCTGATAATATGCGAAATCTTCTGCTCCGGTAACGGCATCTATATACTTCAGATTTCCCTCGCCGGTGATTTGCTCAAGCGTCGGAATCATATTCGCCGTCAATTCAGGGTCATTGTATGTGATGGGATAGCCTTTGGATATTCTCACATCGGCTCTGGCTCCCATACTTTCCGCTATACTGGTTGCTGTTCGCTCAATATCGGCATGAATTTTCTCCCTCATTTGGGCGTCCAGGGTCCGTATGGTACCGATGAGTTCCACTTCTTCTGCAAGAACATTATTGCGCACACCACCCCGGATTTGTCCAACCGTTATCACGGCCGCCTGCTTTGTGAGTTGTGTTTGCCGACTCACGATCGTATTCAGTCCGATAATAATTTGAGCAGAAGCCGTAATCGCATCGATACCATTCCAGGGAGCTGATCCGTGAGCCTGCCGGCCAAGAACGGTGATATTGAGACGGTCCGATGCCGCCTTCATTCCCCCCGACCTGTATCCGATTTGTCCAACCGGTTTTCGGGGCCAGATATGCTGGCCGAAAATCACTTCGACATCCGGACTTTCCAGAACACGTTCATCAACCATCATGCTTGCGCCACCATCTTCACCCGGTGGTGTTCCCTCTTCGGCAGGCTGGAATATGAATTTGACCGTGCCCTGCAATTCCTCTTTCTTTTCGGTGAGTATTGTGGCCGCACCCATTAGCATCGCCATATGGGTGTCGTGACCGCAGGCATGACTAACCGGTACTGTTTCACCCATGTATTCGGCTGTAACGGTTGAAGCAAAGGGGACCAGTGGCTTCTCCTTGATGGGCAAGGCATCCATATCGGCCCGCAATCCTACCACCGGAGTATCGCGGGCACCGCGTAGTACGCCGACAACCCCTGTATGTGCTATTCCGGACTTCACTTCCAATCCCAAATCTTTGAGAAAACGCTCTATATAGTTGGCGGTTTCAATTTCCCGGTTGGACAGTTCCGGATTAGCGTGAAAATGTCGCCTCCATTCAACTACCTGATCATTAAGATCCTCCGACCTTTGTTCAATATACGTGTGCCAGTCGAATTCCTGAGCAAAGACTGTATTAATTGTCAGGTAATGTGCAAACAAAATAAGAATAGAAATAGTAATCGAAAATTTTTTCATAACGGTTGGATTTAAAATGAAAAAAAATGTTGAATTTAGTGAAATTTATACGGTAAAAAGTTGAAATTACACAAAGCCGATCAGATAAGCTATTTATATGATTTCACAAAAATCATATATGCATTGACAAGTTAAGTATAAAAAACGGATATGTGGAAATAAATCTGAATATTTTTTCTTTAAATAATAGTGACGATATGCTAATCTTTTTCAGATTTAAAATACAGATGTGATATTCATAGTGCCGGGCCGGCTAGCTGATATATTAAGGTTCTTTGAGGGCTTCCAGGCCCACTTTGGTATTTGAGTTCAAATGAGTGATATTCGTGCATGGCCGAGTTACCGTTACGTAATTTTGAGCTATCTTGCTTCGGTCTTTAGTTACAACTGAAACTGCAATTACAATTACAAATCTTATAACACCTCATATGGCACTACTGATCTGGTCAGGAATCATCCTTTGCCTTTTGCAATCGGCCACGCTTTCGGGTCTGAACCTGGGACTGTTTTCGATCGGCAAGCTTGAGCTGGAGGTGGAGGCGAAGAAGGGCAATGCGCGGGCGCGAAAGGTGCTCCGGTTGCGGGAGAACGCCAATTTTGCGCTGGTGACGATCCTGTGGGGCAATGTGGCAGTAAACGTGCTGCTGGCGCTGTTGTCGGGATCGGTTATGACCGGTGTGGCGGCGTTTCTGTTTTCCACGGTGGTGATCACCATCTTCGCCGAAATCATCCCGCAATCCTATTTTTCCCGGCATTCGCTGCGCATGGCCTCTCTGCTTTCGCCGGTGCTGAGATTCTATCAGGTGCTGCTCTATCCGGTGGCCAGGCCGACGGCCTGGGTGCTGGATCGGTGGCTCGGCGGCGAGCAGATCCGGTACTTCCGCGAGAAGGATCTGCACGAGGTTTTGAAGCTTCACATGGAGTCGG
>SLLP01000052.1 GCA_007133995.1 Balneolales bacterium | reverse complement strand
TCACCTTCGAATGCTTCAGTGGTTTGAAACCTACTTGTTGGAAGATGATCCGCAGAAACCCTCGTTCTATCTCGATCTTGAGGCTTTGGGAGTTGAACCCCCTGAAGTGCAGGAATAAAAGGCTGATTGAGTGCACGACTGTGATCCCGGACGAGCTATCTTGCTTTCGGCTCGTCCTTTTTGCAAAAATCACTTTCGAATTGTTACCATTTTCTGCTAAACAGGCAGATGCACTTGACTTTCTGGGGAATTTATGCTTTTATGCTTTTATGCGAACAACCATAGACATACCAGACAGTCTCATGAAAAAAGCCAAGATTAAAGCTGCTCAGGAGGGAGTAACGCTCAAAAAACTCCTGATCCACTGCCTTGAAAAGGAGCTGTATGAGCCACATCCCGGTCATCATGAGGCTCCATGGAAATCACTGCGCGGAAAAGGATCAGCAGGAGATTTGACGCCGTGTGAGTCTGGTTTCGAAGGGTACAGCGGTCCGGATTGGCATCATGGCATGCAGATCAAAGAGCCCGATTCATGATCCTTCTCGACACGCACATCTGGCTTTGGTGGCTGCTTGGGGATGGAGCCTTGAATTCAAAACAGCGAGAGGAACTGGATCGGCTTGCTTCAGAACACCAATTGACCATTTCCTGGGTGAGTATATGGGAGACGGAGATGCTTGAAGTCAAAGGCCGGATCCGGCTTCTGCCGGATTTTGAATCCTGGATAAAGAAGGCGACAGATCGGGCGGTTTGTCGCGTACTGCCTGTGGACCTGGAAGTGGTTTTGGCTCAGCGCCAGCTGCTGGTGACACTTAATTCCGATCCGGCCGATCGTCTGATTGCAGCAACAGCCTTGCTGGCAGAGTGTCCCCTGGCGACATTTGATGATAAAATAATAAAGTCGGAAGTGGTTGAAATCTGGGAATGGAAATCATATTCCGATTGAATGAAAAATATGGGTAAGTGACCGGCATTATGGCGATAAATGACACAAAATGGGTAGGGGCACATGTCAGCGCAGCTGGCGGGGTTCAAAATGCACCGTATAATGCCCGGGATATCGGCGCTAATGCATTTGCCCTGTTTACCAGGAACCAGCGACAGTGGAAGGCCAGGCCGCTAGATCCTGCCGACGTTGATTTGTTCAAAAGTCGTTGCGAAGAGCTTGGGTTTTCCGGCGCCCAAATTCTGCCGCACAACAGCTACCTTATCAATCCGGGGCACCCGGAGGAAGAGGGGATCAACAAATCGCGCGCTGCCCTGCTTGATGAAATGCAGCGATGCGAACAGCTAGGCATTCCACAGCTCAATATCCATCCCGGAAGCCATCTCCGGCAGATCACAGAAACAAAGTGCCTGGCCCGGATAGCCGAGACCGTGAATATCATGCTCGATAAAACCAGGGGAGTTACTGTTGTTCTTGAAAACACGGCGGGACAGGGAAGCAATCTCGGAAACCGGTTTGAGCATCTGGCGGAAATTATTGACCAGGTGGAGGATAGATCCCGCATCGGCTTTAGCATTGACACCTGCCATGCTCATGCCGCCGGATATGACCTGACGACAACGGAGGCCTACAGGCGAACCATGGATGAGGCCGATCGTGAGATAGGACTGCAATGGCTTCGCGGCCTGCACCTGAATGATGCAAAATCAGAACTCGGCAGCCGGGTTGACCGTCATGCACCGCTTGGCAAGGGTACGATGGGAGAGGATCCGTTCCGACAGATTATGAATGATAACCGGTTGAATTGTCTGCCCATGATATTGGAGACAACCCAACCGGAAAATTGGGCTGGGGAAATAGCCTGGCTCCGGTCACTCTGATTCAAAAGTTTCTATTTCGCTTCCCGCACCACCCGGAATCCGGTAAACTCAAGCTGCATAACGCGATTTTTCGGATCATTCGCATCTACAAAATCATTGACGCTGAAGCCGTAGGTATAGCCCTCGGAGTCCGACCACTCAGTTACATTGCCGCCGAGGTCATAAATCTCAGCTTCACCCACTTTGACTGGTGGAAACGTCCCGGCTTCGCGAACAAGCTGTTTTGTATCCAGTACATTCATTTTCTGCCTGAGGAGTGTTACCTCGTCAAGGGTGATTTCGAATCCTGCCAGATGATTCAAAGTATTCTGCCGGGCACCTGCACGATGAGCAATACGGTGCAGTGCACGCGCTTCTTTTTCGACGGGAAGACGGTAGGTATCTCCGGTGTGTTCACTTAGCCAGCTGGTGTATGCGCGGGCATCCTCCACACTGATACCACGAACCGGGTAGTTGGCATGCAGCGGATGAAAGGCATGGGAGGAATCGAATGCCTGGTATTGCATATTGGTTATCTGAAAGCGACCGATAGCCGCTGTTTCGGGCAGCTCAGTTCCCTTGCCGATCGTAACAACCTCGGGGATGAGATTTTCACTGTTGCGAACACCAAAATATCCGTTGTCGCTTGCAAGTGAATCGCGCTTCATGAGTTCGGCAAGCGGACTGTCATCCTTGAATGCACGATTGGGCTCTTCATAGGTGCCGAACAGCCAGCGGTCAAACCAGGTAATCTCCTCTTCCAGCTTGCGCCGCTGATGGGTCAGTTTCTGCAGGCCGTGCGGCTGATCGGGAAACCACAGAAAACGTACTGGCGCCTGGCCGATCTGCTGTAGTGCACGATAGTGCTCCCAGCCCTGGTCGCGCGGTACAGCTCGGTCTTCGCTGCCGAAAAAGATAATGGTTGGAGCCTTAACGTGCTCCATTCGGAAGATGGGGGACTTTTCGATATATGCCTTATTGTAGAAAGTGCCGCTGGTGCTGTCCCATGGGGCACCACCGATGTAGCTCTGGTCAAAACGAACCCCGAACATGCACGTGCCGTAGTCAGAAACCCAGTTCACATTTCCCGCCCCGGCTCCAATGACCTTGAACATATCCGGATACTCTATGGATAGCGCAATGCTTAGAATGGATCCGTTCGACCAACCCATGACACCCAGGGAATCCATGTCAATTTTTCCATTGTCATGCAGAGTCTCGATGCCATTTACAATATCTACTAATTCCAGTTCATAATACCGTCCCTTTATTGATTCAACGAATTCAAGTCCATGGTTGGATGAACCGTGATAGTTTGGCATTAGAACAAACGACTCCTTTTGTGACAGGATGTGCGGGAAATAGGCCCAGCTCATATTCCACCAGTCAAGAGTCACAGCCGCGGGACCGCCGCGTATCGCAACTACCAGGGGATAAAGGCGGCCGGGCTGGTAATTCTCGGGATAATAAAGTATGCCGTTCACCTCATTCCCTTCGGCGCCTGTCCAGCGGAAAATTTCGGATTGTGCAACATGCTTAACGGCCAGACCGGTGTTAAGCCGGACCAGATCTTCGCCCTCGGTAATGCGGGCACTTCGCCGTCGGATATCCAGCTCCCCAATGCGGTATTGAGGCATGTTGGATGCCGTTGAGTAGACAAAAACCACTTTTTTGTGATCTTCGGAAATTGTGCCAACAGCAACACGCTCATCATGTTTCCCGGTGTCGATGACCCGCTTGCGCCAATCACCGTCTCCTCGACGCTCGTAATGAGCCAGGATGCGGGTCGGACCGTTGGCAAGCGAGGCGAGCACATCATTGCCCACAATTTCATATCCTGATCCGAGCGCCCAGTCCCATTCAAGCGGCACCTTCACCGGCTGAAGTGGATGGTGATTGCCCTTATCCTGGAGCGATGCATTTTTATGTCCGAATTCGTCATGGCCATCCGGATCAGCATATTCACTCACCTCATAATCCTGCGGAATTCCCATATAGTAGAGCTCGGAAATTCCCGCTCCGCTCCATTGAGGATCGGATGAAGTGACAGCAGTGAAATAAAATCCCATGCCGTCATCGGTGAATGCGAAACTGCCTGGCGTTTGCATTCCCTGGAGGATGCGGATGCGCTTTCCGGATTCCAGGTCCCAGAAGTAATAGGAAGGAGGGGGCTGCGCGTCAGCGCCGTAATGTGGACTCCGAGTGTGGCCGGTGACCGCCCAGCGTCCGTCATCGGAGGCGGCATAGGTGGTGACCGGGTATCGGTTGTCGGTCAGCCGCCGAATCTCTTTTGAATCCGTATCAAATGAAAACAGGCGGGACGGTTTGAACGTCACAGTGTCTTCAATGACTTGGGTGTTGTCTTTTCGTTCTTTGCGTTGCGCTTCGATGAGTAGATCACCCTCTTGAGAAAGAAACAGGATATTGCCGTCCTTGAGTTGCTGAATATTACGAATTCCTTCATCAAACTCATGCACTTCATAAGGTTCGCCTCCATTCAGATTCATTGCCCAGAGCTTTTTCCCATCCTCGCGCGAGGACAGGAAATAAAGCAGTTGCCCGTCCCGGGAAAAAAAGGGATTGCGATCGGATTCCTCGGATCGGGTCAGTTGTATCGTCAGATAGGGTGATGAATCTTGATTCCCGCCGGATGACCCGGAATTCCCGTTTTTGCGGTCAAGCCGGGTCAGGTAGAGATCCGTCACATTGCGGTCCTTCTCTGTAGAGTTGCGCGATTTAACCCATGCGACCATGGTTCCATCGGGTGAAAATGTAAACTGACTTGCAGATTCCTGCCGGACGATATCGGCGGGGGTCCAGTTACTGTTAATGTTATTGATGCTGTTGTTAATATTGATGCCCTGAGCAGGGGGGATCATCAGCAAGGTGAACATTGCGATTGCAATCGCCGTACAGCAGACTTTCGAAAAGGCAGGAGAGGGAGTACGGCTGCTGCCGCATCCGACATGTGGATGATTCATGGCTGTAATATTTTGGTACTGGGTTGGTCTCTGGATATTTGGTATTGCGTTGATTTTTGATTATTTCGGTATGGGGTTAATCCCTGAATATTGAGGATTGCTGGTATGTTCTCACTTTCTGACGATCCATACATCTTGTCCAAGACGATACTCATCCGGACTTTCCAGGTGGCCCAGAATCTTTTTCCCCTTCAAAAGCTTATTCCTGATGTGAGCCGGGGGGTGATAAGCAAGGAAATGCTTTTTTCCCTCAGAAACACCCCCTTTTACCACCAAACCTCCGGCTTCGTATGTTTTCCTGTCATCCGGCAGCAGCCGATGGGCTGAGTTGTTGCCATGGGTGGTGAAAATCAGAACACCACCCGGACGAAGTACCCTGAAAAGCTCATCCATCCATTCATAATG
>SLLP01000039.1 GCA_007133995.1 Balneolales bacterium | reverse complement strand
GATGATGGAACAGATACCGACACATCCGGAGGTGCTGATCATCGCCGCACGGATCCATCGAAAAAATGGCAACCGCGAGCAGGCGGAAAAATTCACATCCCTGGCCAGGACATTCGACCCGTCCATTCGCCCTTGAAACCACATCACAATTTTTACGTCGCGCTGCTCTGCATGATGTAACCCAGGAGGCGCTTCAGCTCTTCCACCCTTTGGGTGTTTTCCTGTTCTTCAAAACTGTAGATGAGGTTACGTACAGACCGCGACAGAATATCCCGTTCCGGTGCCTTGTCAAAATGAGCAGGAAGCGGATCGATGCCGTGATTTCGCAGAAAGTAGGAGCACTGGTCGATGCTCACCACACGCCCTCTGTTAAATGGATCAAGCAGGGTGGATTCCCTGCCCGTTTCATACTTGAGCAAAAAATGCATGGGCATATTCACACCAAAAAAGGGCAGGTCCAGACGGCGGGCCACAAACATCATGACCATACTCAATGAAATCGGGATCCCCCTCCGGCGCAGCAAAACTTTATGCAGAAAGGAGTTGTCCGGATTCATATAATCGCTTTCAGCACCTCTGAAATACTCGCTCTCGAAAAAAAACGATACAAAAGCCTGCATTCTGTCTTCTGATGTCAAATCACCGTACAACTTCTGTTCCACGCGGGCCGCCATCTTGTCGAGCTGTCGCCGGTAGAGATCTGTGCGAAGAGTCGGATTATCCAGTCGGCAAAGCAGCAACTGACCTTCCTCCAGGTCGGCCGGGGTCCGCACCCCTCTCTCCAGATATTCAATAAACTCCTGCTCGAATGAAGAATAAGTCAGATTGTGGATCAGTTCCGTGAGCCTGGAACGCTGCATCGGGTCGTCCACCTTCTCCCTTATTTCATCCAGTAATGGCACATTGTTCTCATCAAGTTCCGAGAGACGTTCATCCACTTTCTCCCGCACAAACGAATCGGGATCGTCCATCAGGGCGAGCAAAGCCCAAATCTCTTTTTTGCTTACCGAACCCGAACCGGTTTGATCGTATGTCGATGACAATGCCATAGCGTTCAGTGTGTTATGTCTGTCTGCTTACCATTCCTGATGGCGCTATTGCAATCAATCTGAAATTGCGTGCCCGGAAGAAGCAATTATGGGGAAATAACTCACCCGCGATTGCATCGTTCAACGCAGGTGGATGTTTCGCTCAACGCAGGTGGATGTTTAGCGGTAATTAAGTAACATCCCGGTTTGCAGAATCGTTTAATTTCATTTTGAGGTTACAACTGCACCCGTTACCTTTGTCATTCTCTCTCTTTCTGCCGATTACAGAACCTGAAGATCTCTGAAAAACATTAACTACCTGATAACCTGTTTGATTTGCAACAGTGAATTTCAACTTTTGTCAGCAGAAAAGACAGACCCGACCTACTTAATATGAACCTGCAAGTTTACTCCGAAACCGGAACGCTTGAAGCGGTGATTGTCCACACACCCGGAAGAGAGGTGTCCCTGGTAAATCCACAGCACCGGGAGCAGCTGTTGTTCGATGACATCATCTTCGAGACCGATGCACGCGAAGAGCATCTGCGCATGCTCCAGATTTTTTCGAAAGTGATGCCACAACCCGATCGTGTTTTTGAAATCTGCGATCTGGCCCTGCAGACGCTTGATCAGGAGGAGGCCCGTATTTTTTTCACCGATGAGTTGATCCGCTCCCTTCCGGAAACCAGCATCCGGTATCTGCGCCGGCAACTAATCGAATTTGAGCCCGCAACATTGCTGGAATTCATCGTTACCGGCACCACGAAGCAGCTTCCACATTTCACGATCGATCCGGCCCCGAACCTCCTGTTCACCCGCGACCTGGCCGCTGTGGTTACCGAGTGCATCATCCTGTCCCGTGCGGCAAAACCTGCGAGGGTTCGCGAATTTCTGCTTATGGAGACCATCGCGCGGTTTCATCCCCTCTTCTCCTCTCTTAAAGAAAACATTATCCACATAGGTGAGCAGGACAGCGTCGAAGGCGGTGACATACTGGTGGTATCACCTGAAATCGTGCTCGTCGGCATCAGTGAGCGCACCACATTCAGCGGATTTATGGGTATTGCCGAGAAGCTTCTGAAGCACCGCATAAAGCACGTATTGGCAGTGGATTTACCCAAAAAGCGTGCATCGATGCACCTGGATACCATATTCACCTTTGCCAGCCCGGATGAGTGCATTGCCTTTCCGCCGGCCATCATCGACCGCACGAACAACATATCGGTTTTTACACAGCAGGATGACGGACAGATTGCCGTAACCCGCGGCCAGTCACTCAAGCGAACACTGGAGCAGCTGCTGAATCGTCAGCTGACCTTTATACAGTGCGGCGGCATGGATCCAATAAACCAATATCGTGAACAGTGGACCGACGGGGCCAATGTGTTCGCGCTTGCCCCCGGTATTATCGTCGGCTATGAACGGAATACGGAGACGTTCAACCAGCTTGCACTGCACGGATACGAAGTCATTCACCAAAAAGAGTTCCTCCGGCAGTGGCAAGACAAGCCGTTTCAGTGCGAACCGGGGAAAAAACTTGCCATCGCTTTTCAGGGTAACGAATTGTGCCGCGGCCGCGGCGGCGCACGCTGCATGACATTGCCCATCATTCGCCAGGAGGAACTGCATTGAACCAGGATCTCAGCAAACGCATCATATTCCGCCATTCCCTTCTGTTTGTGCTGACGTTCATCTCGGTTTCGCTTACCGGTGCGCTCTTCGTCGGCCACACTGCCGGAATACATGAAGACTTCGTCCTTTTTTCCGCAGAGGGATTTCATTTTTACATGGATATGGTGATCTGGGAAGGAGTCCTTTTTGCCACTCTGCTCCTTGGTTTTCTGGCCACACATGAATTCGGGCACTACTTCGCCGCTGTTCGCCACCGCATCAGCACCTCCCTCCCATACTTCATTCCCCTGCCCATATCTCCCATCGGCACCCTCGGTGCAGTCATCCGCATCCGCAGCCAGATCCTCTACAGCCGCCAAATGTTCGATGTCGGCGCTTCTGGTCCGATCGCCGGCTTCATTGTGGCGCTGCTGATTCTGCTCTACGGTTTTGCAACCCTCCCCGAGCCGGATTATATGCAAAATTTCGCCGGTCACGAACTGCTCAACGAATACATTGAAAAACACGGAACCTTCCCCGACGAACCCATATCCGACACCGGCAACAGAGAACCCGATGTCATGGTGCTGGGCAATACCCTCCTTTTCTCTCTGATCGCATCCTTTTTTGATGATGTGCCTCCCATGTGGGAGCTCTACCACTATCCTTTTCTGTTTGCGGGGTGGCTCGCGCTGTTCTTCACGGCGCTCAATCTGCTGCCGGTCGGACAACTTGACGGTGGTCACATTCTGTACACCCTGATAGGCTACCGAAGGCACCGGATGGCCGCCAGGTGTTTCTTTCTTATCGTGATGACACTTGCCGGCCTGGGCGCCATTCCTCTTATCCAGACCTTCCTTGAGGGTCAGAATGTCCCGCTTATTCTCACTTCCTGGCTTATCTGGGCGGTCATTGCCCTGGCACTCATCTCACGCGGTTTTCGCGCGGAAGCAAGATGGACGTTCGCCGGCTGGATTTTCGTATTATTGATGGATGTGATTCTCCTGATTCTGTTCGATCCGACCATCTTCTCCGGATTCACCATCTGGATTTTCTGGGCGCTTTTTATTGTGTTTCTGGTCAAAATAGAACATCCCCCTGTTCCGTTTGAAGAACCACTGACACCCGGCAGAAAAATTATCGGATGGTTTTGCATGATTGTCTTTTTTCTCTGCATCAGTCCCAATCCGATCTATTTTACCTGATCATTCTCTGTGTGATGTCGGCCTTTGCCGAACCCGGCGAGTTGGTGCCCGTTCACAATACCTGTAACCCATTCATTCACTCATCATATCCGATATGAAAATCATACGCTCACACCGCCAGACTATGACTCTGATTTTCCTGTTCTATTTTCCACTCGTACTCATTTCATGTTCCGAGCCTCAAACCGATGAGTCCCTCGAATCTGCGATAACCCGGCATTTGGAACAGAATGAATTTGAAGCCGCATTTGAGCGGCTTGATGCAGCGGCTACCGTGGCAGATTCGGATCAAGACGCTGAAAGTATTACGCAATTGCGGGTTCAGGTCCATCTGGCGTATGGCAACTACCTGACGCACGAAGCCGATCACCTGGGTATGGCTTCCCGAATGTCCGATGCGCTGAGGCATTATCGCCGGGTGGTGCAGCTGGACCCGGATAACACTCAGGCCCGTACTCATATCGAACTGATCGAGGGGATATACGATCAGATGGGACGCGATATTCCGGAGGGCATCGCTGATTAAACCAAAGTATTTGGCTATATTTGCTTACGATTGCGCTATCCAGACTGGACCATTCCAGCCATATCATCCAACAAGCTTTCATACAACCCGTGGTATCAAAGAAAAAAAACGAGAAACCCGGCACACCATCCATAAACAACAGGAAAGCACGCCATGAATTTACCATCGAAGACTCCTTCGAGGTTGGCATCGTGCTTACCGGCACCGAGGTAAAGTCACTGCGCCGGGGTAATGCCAGTTTTGGTGATGCTTTTGCCTATATGAAATCCGGTGAGGTTTGGCTTAAAGATTTTTACATCAAACCGTTTGAACAGGGATCGTATAACAACCACGACCCGCGCAGGGAGCGTAAACTACTGTTGAAACGTGACGAAATCCGCAAGATCGACCGGGCGGTTGCTCAAAAAGGGGTAACCCTTGTGCCGCTTAAACTTTATTTCACTCGGGGACTGGCAAAAATGGAGCTGGGTCTGGCCAAAGGGAAAAAGAAATACGACAAACGCGCCAGCATTGCGGCCAAGGATGAAAAGCGCGATCTCGACCGGGAGCTTAAAAAAGCCAAAATGGGTGGGTTCTGAAACAAGAAACAGAAAAATAATGGAGCAGGATTGCCTGTAAGCCGAATTCTGTAACCTGTCCCGCCGAAGCGGAATGGGCCGGTAACCATTTGTCTGGTCTCACCATTGCTGATGAGATCAAGCGGCCTACCCGGCAGTATAGTGGCGGACGACACACTGCCTTACTTGGCCTTGCACCCCGCGGGGTTTACCGTGCCCCGCGCTGTTACCAGCACGGGCGGTGAGCTCTTACCTCACCTTTTCACCCTTACACCGGCGAACCGGAGCGG
>SLLP01000223.1 GCA_007133995.1 Balneolales bacterium | reverse complement strand
TACCAGGCTGTACTGGTAGAAGATCTTACTGGACGGACTGCGCTGTTTTTTGACTTGTCGTATAAACATGCCGGAATATACAAAACTGTAATCACAAACACAAACACCGTACATCACTACATTCCACAAAAACAACAATGATACAACGAAATATCAATCATTTATGAGTAGCAAAAAAGCAAAATTTCCTGAAAAAAAGTAGTTTTTAGATAGATGAGAGCCAAGTTGGGTTAAGGTTTGGTTGAGAATAATATTTCCCGAACGATAATAGATCCCGACCTTTTTAATAGCCGGGATTTTGAGGAAAGTGATTGGTCGTTCGATCGATCTGTTGTTGCGGAATGGGTCGCAGCATATGG
This sequence comes from Balneolales bacterium, assembly GCA_007133995.1. GTDB lineage: Bacteria > Bacteroidota > Rhodothermia > Balneolales > Natronogracilivirgulaceae > SKNL01. Next base: position 4,860 of record SLLP01000223.1, on the reverse strand, counting down.
TAAGCCTGCACATTCGGTGCTGCCGGCGGATTATGTGTCCGGATTCTATTCAAAAAGACATCCTCTCCCAATCGCTTGAGATCATACCATCGCAAAAGTTCGCCGACCAGTTCCCGCGCCCGTTCATCAAGAATCACATCAATATCGAGATCTGCTCCGGTGACGAGCGGTATATTTTCACCGGGAGCTTCGGCCCGCGCACGAATGGCATTGAAGTACGTAGCGGCTTCATCTCGCCGATTCAGATTCATGAGCGCCTCAGCGGCGATCAGATACGTTTCAGCCAGCCGGAAATAGTTTATGGTCCGTCCAAACCATTCCGGATTCGTTGCACCCACTTCCGTATGCGTTGGCAAACCGTTATGTGGAATGGGTGCGCCCCCCGGATCACAAAGCCGGAATTTATAGGCCAGACTTACGTGCAGCCGATCGGTATAATCCTGAATGCGGAACATTCTCGCACCGGGGTTGATCTGAGCTTGCAGATTATCCATCTCCTCCCTGCTCATTGCCTGATATTTTGCATCCGTTGTGAAATAAAGCGCGGTATCCCCGAGCTGAACACCTCTGGGCAAAGCAGCTTCATCATTGAAATACCAGACCTGCTTGAACAATCTCCAGCGTTCATCATTCCACTGGTTGACCGGATGATCCCGGGTGTTCCCAAACACCTCCGTTATCAAAAACTCGGTGGGCCTGTGCCGGGCAACCTCGGTGCCAATAGAAAAACTGGCTGTTACACCGGCTTCCCCTCGGGTCCTGGCAGAAAACTCCCTGGATTTATGAATGGTACCACCCAGACGTGAGTACTGGTTTTGTGTCTGAACCCAGATGGCCTCTTTGGAGGCCCTGCCCTCACGGTATCGGCAAGGATCCCAAAGGTCCAATACACTGTTTTCCAATTCATACTCTCCGGAATTGATCACCGCCAGAGCCATGTCAGCCGCTCCCTGCCAATTTCCCATAGTCAAGTGAACACGTGCCAACAGGTGCCTGGCAGCTCCCGATGTGGCCCTGCCAAGATCGCTTTGTACGGCAGGCAGATTTGCTGCGGCAAATTCAAGATCGCTGACAACATGCGGCCATACTTCCTCTGCCGTAGCATAGTTTACCTCGGTTTGGACTCCTCTTGTCTCTTCGAGGGTGAGATGAATATTGCCCCATTGCTGCACCAGAACATGATAGTAATGGGCCCTCATAAAGTGCGCTTCTGCCACTGCGCTGATTTTTTCAGCTTCACTCAAGCCTTCGACACCATCGGCCCGGTCAATGACACTGTTTGCAAGATTTATTCCCCGGTAAAATTCAACCCATATATCAAAAGGACCACGTGCGGTCATCGATTGAACGGCAGGATGAATGCCGAAATAATCCGCCCAAAATGGTCTTGCACCCGTGCCATATATGAAAAGGTCGGTTCCCTTTGTAGTGGAAATGAAGCCCGACCGTTCGTCACCATAATATTTACGCAATGGCTCATACATGGCAACGGTAAGATCCTGGAATCCCTGCAATGTTGAATAATGGTCATCGGCAGTAATTCCGGATCGCATAACTTCACTCAAATCGCACGCCTTGAAGATCATACCCGACAAGAGTGCCATTATAATTATGAGATATTTGTATTTAAACATAATATTGGAATTTAAGAATAAGTGTTAATGACAAATCGGCTATTACTTCTGGATATCAGAAGGAAAGCTGCATGCCACCATAGACCGTTGTGTAATTGGGGTGATCATAACTTCTGGCACCTTCCGGATCATAGCCCGGGAAATTGGTCCAGGTATAGGGATTTTCAACCATCGCATATATCCGGGCCCGTCTCATACCGCCCAGAAGCGAAAGAATTCTCGGAGGCAGCGAATAGCCGACCTGAATATTCTTCACACGGATAAAGGAGCTGTCCCAATACGCCTGGATATTCGTTCGGCTCTGGGAGTCAAAACGCGGCCTCTCATATTTGTTGGACGGATTGTCCGGCATCCAGTAATCAACATTCAACTGATTGAATTGCGCCGGTACAAACTGAAGTGAAAGCAGATCGTTCCAGCTGTTAGAGTGCGTGGCGGTATAGTGCATCGAACCCAGCGAAGCGTAGACAAATACCGACATGTCAAAGCCTCTGTAGGAAACCCGGTTGGTCAAGCCACCGATCCAGTTTGGAAAAGGATCTCCCAGGATAACCCGGTCCTGATCATCAATCACACCGTCGTTATTCTGATCCACGAAACGAACATCTCCGGGTCTGGCGCCATAAACGGCGGCTTCTTCTTCTTCACCCAGCTGCCAGATGCCGTCCCAGTCCCAGTACCAGATCACGCTTATAGGCTTCCCGATAAACCATCCGCTTCCGGGATCATCTTCCTTTCCGCCATACAGGCTGATAATCTCGTTTCGGTTCCAGGCAACATTGAAGTTGGTCTCCCACAGAAGCGTGCTCGTATGCACATTGATCGAACTGATGGTGAATTCCACTCCACGGTTCATGGTTTCACCAATATTTTCCAGTGAGCTCAGATAACCTGAGGTAAAAGGAAGCTGTCTGTTCATCAAAAGATCGTAGGTATTGGTCTGGTAGACATCAATACTACCTTGCAATCGGTAGTCCAAAATGGCCCAGTCAAGTCCCAGGTCCATGGTGCGACTTCGCTCCCAGGTCAAATCCCGATTCGGAAGGTCCGAATGCTGGTAAAAACTTCGGGGGATGTTGCTGAATGAATATCCATTGAACTCATAACTTAATTGTCCCAAAGTGGCATAAGCAGGAATTGCTGTATTACCCACATCGCCAATGCTGAATTGCAGCTTCAACTCGCTGAGCAGGTCGGCACCAACCATAAACCGCTCGTTGTGAATGTTCCAGGCAATCGCTCCTGACGGGAAAAATCCGTACTCATTACCCGCTGCCAAACGCGAGGAACCGTCGATACGCCCGGTCAGGGTTAACATATACCGGTCGTTGTATACATAGTTGGTCCGGAGCATGTAGGACTCCAGTTTCCACTCGGTCAGGCTCGTGGTGATCTGGTCCCATTCCGAAGCGGTTCCCAGATTATGAAAATACTGATATTCATAGGGCAGGCCGAATACACTGGCAAATGTACGTCTGTTATCGTAGGTTTGATAGCTTTGCATGGCGGTTACATTTAACCGGTGGACGTCACGGTAGATATCGTTGTAATGCAACCTGTTCTCATAAAGCAGCGACGTAAAATGACGCTCATCGGCTAATGCATCCGAAAAAGGTTCACGATTTCTGTATCTACCGCGGCTTGTTACCCGATAATCCGGAGAAAACATCCCTCTGTAGGTGAGGCGATTGGCAAGCAGATCAACCTCGGCATAGGCTGAAGCAAGGATACGCCAGGTCCCGGTCCGGTCAAGATGGTTCTCCCGAAATGTGTCGAAAAACGGATTTCGATCAGCCAGGTCATCGTACGCGCGCGGATTGCCGTCTGCGTCAAACGGATTGGTCATCGGTGAGTTTCTCAACACAGCGGCAAAGCTCACACCCTCATGAAGCACACTGTTGCTTACATGCGTGTTAAAACCGGCCCTTACCCTTGAAGTGATCATCTGATCCAGATTGAACCTGCCGGTGATGCGCTGAAAATCGTTGTTTTTAATCGGGGACTGATGATCATCAAAGGTTCCCGAAAAGTTGTAGCGTGTTCCAGCCGAACCACCCAGTATACTTATCTGATGCGTTTGCTGACTTCCACGACCAAAAACAAGGTCCTGATAGTCCGCCGAGCGACCTTCACTCAGTGCAGCCAGCGCCCAGGCGTCAAATATGACTTCATCAGGTGGTGGTGCTGCTTCCTCAAGCGGTATGCCTCGCTCAATAACATCGCGCGCAACATAGGCGTCCCGGGCAAACTGGGCATATGTTTCGGCATCCATCAGGTCCAGTCTTTTGGCAACCCACTGCGGACCGCCATGTCCCTGGTATTCCACCTGCAAACCATCAACCCCCCTTCGGGTGGTGACCAGAATAACACCATTGGCACCACGGGATCCGTAAATAGCGGTAGCCGACGCATCCTTGAGCACTTCGACCGATTGCACATCATTCGGATTAAGTTCCCGGAGTCCTCCTTCTACCGGAACACCATCTATGACAACCAGCGGGGCATTGCTGGCCGTAAGCGAGCGTGATCCCCGAATCCGGAGAGTAGAGGATTCTCCGGGACGAAAACCACTTGCAGAAACATTTAAACCGGCAACCCGTCCCTGCAACACATTGTCCATGGAGTAGCTTCCAACTTCAGTGATCTCCCTTCGCTCAATCGAAGACATGGCTCCGGTTACATCACTTCTTCTCATGATGCCATAACCGACAACAACCGCTTCTTCACCGGTTATAATATCTCTGACCAATTCTATGTTGAGTTCCGTTCTGCCGGCAATTTCAACAACGCTTCGTTCATAACCCACAAATGTAAATAGTACGCTTTCCTGAAGACTGGGAACCGTCAGCCGGAAATTACCCTCCAGGTCAGTTACCGTACCGAGAGTAGTTCCCTGAATAATGACATGCACACCGGGAATACCCTCGCGCGTTCTGGAATCAACTACCCGGCCGGTTATCACATCCTCCTGGGCAACCATCTCTTCCGGGGCTTGCTCTTTTTCCCTTACCACCAGAACATCGCGTGTCGGCGGTAATATGGCTTCAAAAGCTGTTCCCTCAAAAAGCTCGTTAACTGCGACCAAAAAGGGCTTTTCCGAGATATATGCCGTGATTTTTTGATCCAGGATGATATCGGAACTAAAGGAAAGCCCAACACTGGCTCTGCGCGTCAGTTCCGTAAGGGCATCAATCAAAGGCAGATCCTGTATGTTCAGTGATACAGT
>SLLP01000102.1 GCA_007133995.1 Balneolales bacterium | reverse complement strand
ATCGTGGCCACCAATACTTCCTTGTGGATATCGATGCCACATCCACGCTCAATCACCTGCTCAAAGGCTATACTGGGTCGTTGGTTTTCCATCGTCGGTAAAGGGCTGAAGTGGTGGTTTAAGCTTTATAATCATGCGCCTGTGTGTCGAAAGATACTTCCGTCATGAATATTTCATCTGTTTATAATTTTTGTTTCAAGCAGTCACATGCAATGCCCATGTTGATTATAATCATGCTGCTGTGTGACAGATTGCCGTCATGGCCATTTCATCTGATTAATTCAGGATTGAATGATAGTGTCGGAAATTGAAATGACTACCACGGTCCGAATAAAAAAAAAAGGTATCCAACCGATAACGCCAACACCGTTACTATGTGCCTTGAACCCCGGTAATCCTGTGAGGGGAGAAGTTACAAATATTTGGCGCAAAAAAAACGGTCAGGTCAGTAGTAGAGATAGGGTTTCCAGCTTTCGTGTACGTTACCGTAGAAATCTCTGAGATAAATGATATGATTAGGCCGGAAAGGCTTTCCGAGCAGATTCATCCCGGCTTCACGCGGAGTACGGTTGCCTTTTTTATGATTGCATATGGTGCAGGCCGAGACCAGGTTCTCCCAAGAGTCGTCCCCGCCCCTGCTTTTTGGAACGACATGGTCGATGGTAAGTTTTTCCCTGGAATTGCAGTACAGGCACCTGTTATTGTCTCTTTTCAGAATATTCTTACGCGACAAAACAATGTTCTTGTAGGGAATGCGGGCGTATCTTCGCAACCGAATGACTGAGGGATAGTCGAATTCCATGCGAATGGAGCGGATTTTCTTCATGGGATGGTCGTGCAGCATCTCGGCTTTTTCAAGCATCAGAAGCAGCATGGACTTTCTGACATCGCATACACTCAGAGGCTGATAGTCCTGATTGAGTACGAGTACATTACCATTGAGTCTCATGATTTTGCTGAATGGTTTTCACGTAAACCGGTTGATCTGGGCAACGCCATAACGGATGACTTACTTCATACCTGTTCTATTCGATGGGTATTCGGCATAATATCGAAAAGAGACGCCTTTGTTGCAACTTTACACCAAAAAGCTTTTAAATTTGTATTTTGTACTTTTGTTCTTTCTTTCGTTGCGCTCTTGCTATATTCCAGAAGGACCTTGATAGAGAGTTACATTTATATTTCATATTCCATACTACGTTTTGATGTCACAAAAAGAAGATTTCTACAGTTCACCGTATTATAAAGAGCCCGGTCCCATCCTGAACAAGGAATCTCCTTTCGAGTCCATGATGGAGCGATTTCGCTTTGCTGCAAAACTGCTCGAACTCGATGAGGGGATGTTTCAGTATCTTTCCAATCCGGTCAAGTCGGTTACTGTATCTATCCCGATCATTATGGACAATGGAAACATTCGTGTTTTCGAAGGATATCGGGTAATCCATGACAACGTACTCGGACCCTCGAAAGGCGGACTCCGCTATACCCCGAGCGTGACCATAGAGGAGGTGAAGGCGCTTGCCGCCTGGATGACCTGGAAATGTGCTGTGGTAAATGTGCCCTTCGGAGGTGCAAAGGGTGCCATACGATGTAATCCAAAAGAGCTCTCCATCCGCGAATTGGAGCAGATCACCCGCCGTTACACTGCAGAAATGATTGAAGTCATCGGGCCGGATCGCGATATTCCTGCTCCTGACATGAATACCAATGAGCAGATTATGGCTTGGATTATGGATACGTACAGCATGCATTCACGGCGCACTGATAACGCTGTTGTCACAGGAAAACCTGTCATTCTTGGCGGATCCAAGGGCCGAAAGGAGGCTACTGGCCGCGGAGTCGTCACTGTGACGCTGGAAGCATTGAACAAACTTGGCATCATGGCAAATAAATGCCGCTTAGTGATCCAGGGCTTTGGAAATGTTGGGTCAGTAACGGCACGACTACTTTACGAAAGAGGTGCCCGAGTTGTCGGTATAAGCGATATCACAGGCGGTTATTACCATCAGGAGGGGATCGATATCGATCAGGCGTTGCTGCATGTCCAGCGAAACGGAGGTGCTCTGGAAGGATTCCAGGGTGCGGACAAAATTACAAATGAGGAACTGTTGGAGTTGGATTGCGATATACTTGTACCTGCAGCTCTGCAGGATCAAATCAATAAACATAACGCACCGAACATCAAGGCCAAAGCCATTATTGAAGGAGCCAACGGACCAATCACGGCAAATGCCGATAAAATCCTTGACGATATGGGAATCCTGATCATTCCTGACATACTCGCTAATGCAGGTGGTGTAACCGTCTCCTACTTTGAATGGGTCCAGGACCGCCACGGTTATTTCTGGACCGAAGACAGAGTTAATCGTCGCCTGAACCGGATGATGCGTGATGCGTTTCAATTACTTTATGATGTAAAGCAAAAGTATAATATTACGCTCAGACAGGCAGCCTATGTGTATGCTATTCAAAAAGTATCCGACACTCTTCGCCTTCGGGGGATTTACGCATAGGAAACATTGAGTATGGAAAATCATCTGTCGTTGAAACTGAACTCAACCCTTGATGAGCTGGACAGGATTGAAACGTTTGTCAATGAGATCGGTTCACTGATCGGAATTAAAGGTGATCTCAGGCATCACATCATGCTGGTTCTCACAGAAGCAGTAACCAATGCCATTCTGCACGGAAACAAGCAAAACAAAAGCAAGTCTGTCGAATTAGAGGCTAAAATCACCCCCCGGAGATTGATTCTATCTGTTCAGGACGAGGGAGACGGCTTTGATCCTGAAAGCATACCAAACCCAATTGAGAAGGAGAATCTTCTCAAGTCCAGCGGACGGGGCATCTGGTTGATTCACGAGTTTGCCGACAAAGTCAGTTTCAGTGACAATGGCCGAAAAATCACGATCGAGTTCAAGTTGTAAGGCAGGTGGCAATCAAGCCTTGTCTCCTGCCTCCTGCATACGCTCCATATTGTCCTGAACGCGGAGTGCCTTGATCACATCCGACAGGTCACCTTTGATGATTGCGTCGAGATTGTAGAGGGTAAGTCCGATTCTATGATCCGTAAGCCTGCCCTGCGGGAAGTTGTAAGTTCGAATTTTTGCACTTCGATCCCCTGTTGAGACCTGACTTTTTCGTGCAGCTGCCCGCTCGGATCGCTTTTTTTCCAGTTCATTTTCGTAAAGCCTGGAACGCAGCATCGCCATGGCCTTGTCACGGTTTTTATGTTGAGATCGCTCTTGCTGACATGTGACCACTACCCCGGAAGGGACATGGCGTATCCTGACAGCGGAGTCGGTGGTATTGACATGCTGTCCGCCCGCTCCGCTTGCACGATATGCTTCAAATTCAAGGTCTGCCGGATTGATCTTGATATCCACCTCCTCTGCTTCGGGCAGTACGGCCACAGTAGCCGCCGAAGTGTGCACTCGGCCCTGCGATTCGGTTTCCGGAACACGCTGCACCCGGTGCACACCGCTCTCATATTTCATCTCGGCAAAAACATCCTGTCCTTCCATTTTGAAAACAATATCCTTGTATCCACCTTTTTCTGACTCATGCAAATCCATGATTTCCAGATTCCAGTTTCTGTCATCGGCATACCGGCGATACATCTCGAACAGATTTCCCACAAAAATTGCCGCTTCATCTCCACCGGTGCCCGCACGAATTTCGACAATGGCATTTTTAGAGTCTTCTGGATCCCTGGGCACCAACGCTACACGAATTTTCTTTTCGAGCTGTTCAAGCTCTTCCTCAAGCTGTTGAATTTCCAGCCGTGCCATTTCGGTGAGTTCCGGATCTTCGTTCTGCTCCACGATCTCACGGTTGCCATCGATCTGTGATTTAAGTCTTTTCCACTTTATGTAATCATCTACCAGCGATTTCAAACTGCTGTGCTCCTTCGTAATCCTGGTCAGTTTTTCCGGTTGATTGTAAATTTCCGGGTCACTGAGTGCCATTCCGAGCTCTTCGTACCGGGATTGCAGTTGCGCCAGTTTGTGTTCAATATTCATGTGAGATTCCTGTATTTTCCATGGCAAGACAGAACCGTCTGTCCTGCTTTTTGATGTTGTTAAAATAGGTATTTTATCCACGTTATTCCTGACCAAACACTCCTGACCAATCATGATACAGGCACATCCCGTCTCCGCAAATACAACCATCGGCTTTCTTGGAGCCGGACAACTGGCACGAATGTCCGCGGCCGTAGTCATGCGTCTTGGTATGAAGGCAGCGGCTTACTCGGGATCCGGTGTTCATGAATCGCTTCAGCCTGCTGCTTTGCATGATGAAGCCGCATCATTGCAACCTTTGGAGTGGATGACACCGCTTCAGTTTCCAGGCCGGTTTGATGATGAAGAGGCACTGGTCAGGTTCGCTCAAAAATGTGACGTTATTACACTTGAAAACGAATTTCTGGATGGTGCATTGCTTGAGCGGGTTCAAAACATTTCCGGCACACCCATTTTGCCGACTCCTGCCAGCTTCATGAAGCTGGAGTCAAAATTCCTGGAGAAGGAGACATTCAGCCAGGCGGGAATTCCGGTCACCCCCTACCGGAAGATTACCTCTGTTGATGAGATGCAGCCATTTGCCGATGAGTATGGATACCCATTTGTTCTCAAATCATCAAAAGGCGGCTATGACGGGTACGGCAATAAAACCATCCATTCACAAGCTGATCACCAACCGGCTTTCATGGCGCTTGGTGGTGATTACGGGCATGAACTCATCGCGGAGGCGTTCATTCCTTTTCACAAGGAGCTGGCCGTTCAGATTGCCCGTAACCGCACCGGTTCAGTCGTCTATCCGTGTTGTGAGACCATTCAAAAAGGACATATATGCAAGACTGTAATTGCCCCGGCGCAGATCGATCCGTCCATCGCTGATGAAGCCTGCCGGCTGGCTTCCGTAGCAATGGAAGCGATTAATGGAATCGGACTATTTGCTTTTGAGTTTTTTCTGACCGATGATGGCAAACTTTACCTCAATGAGTCGGCACCACGACCGCACAATTCGGGTCACTACACTATTGAAGGATGTATCACATCCCAGTTCGAAAATCATGTTCGGGCGATAATGGGGCTTCCGCTCGGCAGAACGGACATGCGCTCATCTGCAGCCGTGATGGAGAATCTTCTTGGCATGCGTAACGGTGATGCGATAGCCGAAGTTCCGGAAGAGCTTTGGAGCAAAAAGGAGGCGCATCTCCATGTTTAT
>SLLP01000270.1 GCA_007133995.1 Balneolales bacterium | reverse complement strand
CATTAGCGCAAATCAGGGGCCCTGTTACTGCATGAATTTGCTGCGAAATCCGGGATCGATATTCCGGATCGGCACGATAAGGCTAATGATGCAGGCATCCGAAAAGTCATGATCAATCACCGATCCGTCAAACCAGATGTCGTTTGTGAGACTCATGTAGGATTTCAGGATCATGGGTACAAATTCATCATAACGCTCTATGAGTGCTGTGAGTTGTTTGATGCGCTTTTCGGGTGTGTCGGGGTCACCTGGCTGCACAGCGGGCGGGATTCCGGTTACGTCAGTCTCCGAAATGTCAGCTTGTTTCGATGGCAACTTTTCCGCCTCACCTTTTTTCGAAATACAGGCCTTCCGGACATCCGCATGGTAGGCAATCTCCTCTTTTGCGCTGAGCATCGGCTCGGGCGGCGGGTAGTGGTGCTGGAGGTAACCGATCAGGCACTCAGCGGCATCCGGCTTCATATGCGTGTGAAGCGATACCGTACCAAAAAAATAGTGCGTCTCCGGATGAATGGACAGCAATACTCCAAGTCCTTTCCAGATGGCAAAAAAACCAAAACGATTGCGTTTGGCAGACGGGTTGACGACCGAACGGCCCAGCTCGATGGCATGTGGCAGCAGTTGCTCGCAGAACGTGTCAGAAAAGTCAAACAGACTGGCAGTACGCAGATTTCGGACAGGCTCCGTACCTGCTTTTGTACCTGCTTTTGTGTCTGCCTTCGTTCCTGTTTTCGTATCCAGCTCCCCGCCGCCTGCACCGTATCCTCGGCTTCCCGGCTGATAACGGTACACTGCCACCATCTCCTTTTCGTCTGGATCCCATGCGATGAGCTGGTAATAGGCGGTTTCTCCGGTATCATGCTCATCGAGGTCACACTCCACTCCGCGACCGGCTCCAATAGCCTGGAATCCCTTTTCACGCAGGCGACCGATTTCGGATAGCGCAGCCGGACACTCCTCACCTAAAAAACGGTACACCTCCAGACCGCGGAACTCCGCTATTGAAGTGAGCCGGGCCAGCTCCGAGGCAACCGCATCAGAATGCGACAGGTTATTACCGGATTGTGATGTCATTGCAATATCTTCGGTTTGATTTCAGCTGATTTCATTTCAGCCGGTTTCATTCCTTCATGTTACAATTTCAAGATTGAATCCCCAATTATACCAATTTTCCCATTTAACTTTTGGCCAACAATGTACACTTTTGCTGTAATTTTGCCGCCCGATCGCGGTCGGTTTTACCCAGAATCTCGATATCATCAGGTGAAACCGTGGGTCCGATCGTTATCCCGTAGCACTTGCAGGCCGGATTGATGAGCGCGCGTGACAGAAACAGCAGTTCGAGGTTCATGCTGATCCCTGCGGTCCTGCGAAGCCAGGCAACACTATTGAACAAATTGGAATTGTAACCATCAATATGAATAAGTACAATATTTCTTTTGTGCTCCCGGGCAAGTTTTACCGGCATTTTTTTCCACTGCGCTTCAACGAGCTCCCCCTTTATTCGTCGCGCCGCAGAACCGGCGGGATAAATCAACAGCGGCGCGTCATCATCGAAAGCCTTACGGAGCCTGGCCATGGACTGCCGGCTTGGTCGGTAAATATCCACCGGTACCAGCCACGGTCGCAGATGCGGGACGATATACAGCAAATCATTGGCGATGATGCGAATGTCCGGATAATAGCCCGACAGCCAATGCTGCAACAACAATCCGTCCAATCCGCCGGTTGGATGGTTGGCCATAAAGATCACTCTCCGGCCGGGTTTCGTAAGCGGCTGAACGTCAGACGACAAAATGGGTCCGGCCGGGGGCCTGACTTCCGCCCGAACCTCAAGATGATTTAGAATATTAGACGCCAGAAAGTTGCCCGGCCGGTCACTCACATCACCCAGATAATGGTTCAGTCTCTTTTCTTTGATGATGATGCGTATGAGTCTAAACACCCATCCCGGAACCTTTTGGTACAGCTCCGGACTTCTCTCACGGAAGAGCCGCTCAACATCGATCAACTTGCCACTGTAAGGCTCCGGTGTGATGATCCGCCGCTGAATGACCGGTTCCGGTTTGCGAGGCATTTGCACGTCACGATCCGGACCTGGACGGGATGCCGACCCTCCGGAATGCCGGCTCATCCCTATCATTCCATCCTCAACCCGGATCCGGTATACGCTGATTTCTCTTGCTTTTATCAAGCGCCAAGAAACAGGTGCCCCCGGTAAAGCGAACGCCGCACGGCGTATGGATGCGGCCGGAAAACTTGAAGCACAGCGCCGGTGCAGTGCCAGGTGATGCTCGTCATCCAGTGTAAACCTGTAATTACCGGTGCCTTTTCGAAAAATACGGATGCGACGCTTCTGCGTCCACGCCGGAAATCTGGATGAGGTGGTGATGATAGGCGGAGCGGCGGTTACTTCTTTCAATTCCACTCCATCCCAATGCCATTGAAGCGGAGGAAACACACCGGGAAAAACAGTCAACAAAAACGGATCGAAACGCGCAAAGCCCGTTTTTGCAGAGTTTGGATCTTCATAAACAGGACCTCCATTATCAAAATCTGCAGGAATCGAATTCACAGAACCGGGATCAGAAGTTTCAGAATCCGCAGGAACTGAATCCACAGGAACTGAATCCACAGGAACTGAATCCGCAGGAACTGAATCCGCAGGAACTGAATCCGCAGAACCGAAATCCGCAAGTCTGGTTCGCAGCTCGTGCAGATTTGATATTCCCGAAAGGTTGGCGAGAAAACTTTCGGCCTCCTCGGAGCAGGCACGCTTTTCAGGGTAGCTGCGCTTTTTCGGCGCTGCCCGGAAATCGCGCATCAGACAAAAAACCAAACCGTATTCATTCACCATGATCGGCGCACCGCCACCGCTGTTGCTTCCAAACGGAGCCAGTACGCACGAATCACCCGGGCACCTTATCTCCGGAAGCAGCTTACGTTCCTGGACAACGGATGCATCCCGATTGAACAGGACCGTTAAACGATTGTCCCGTATCTGCCAACTCAGCGTGCACATTATATATGTATCATTGACCTCTTAATCCAAATATTTTCCTACAAAATGGCGCTTTTCCTGATAAATACAAATGGACCGCCTGTCTGATATGGATTTATTTTCCCAAAATGCATGCAATGCACTTTTATTGTTGCAAAAACATGCTACCTGAAATAGCGTTAAAACGGAAAAAACGTATTATCTAACAAGTCTCATGCGGCGGGTGAGTACCTGTCCCTCCGTTTACAGGCGATAGATATTGAAACCGCCGGCAATTGATGCCGCCTCCGCCTATGGGAAGAAAGCCTTTGCCGTCAAACCAACCGGATGACTTGAAAGTATCTATATCATTTATCTGCTGAAAGTGGTTATCTCGGAAATCGTCCTCATTTTCAATCTCTTCAGCCATCCACAGCAGGTTTTCCAGGGAGCTGATTTGATAAGGATTTTCTGCCGTGCCTGCACCAGCCGGTGCAACCGTCTGACAGGTGAATGCGCCCTGCCGGGCGCACAAAAGGAAAGCCCTACAGATAGAATCACCTGTAAGGCTTTTTTAAGTAATCAATTAGCTTGTTGTCGAGGCTGCCGCTCTAATCAGATATTAGTCGACATTCCTGGCAGCTGAAGCCGAAGTGACTCACGCTCTGGCATACAGATAGTTGCACCCGCGGAATCACTGGTATGGAGTCAAATATGCTGCCACACTATGGCAGCAAAACGAATCTCTATGGCAACATCACCGCATCAATGACATGGATCACCCCATTGCTGGCCATGATATCCGTTGCAAGGATTTCGGCAAAACCGTTGGTGTTATTGCCCACGAATAAGCTTCCTTCCTCCTCCTTCACAAAGACGAACGATCTGTTTTGCGTGCGAATGCGGTCCGATGTCTCTACATCTTCTGCTTCACGCTTGCCAGGAGCCACATGGTACAGAAGTATATCCCTGACAAACTGCTCATTGCCATCAACAAACTCACCGTCTTTGTACAGTCCCTCGGCATCATCTCCCAGGCTTTCGAGCAGTGCCACAAAAGCAGCGTTGGTTGGAGCGAATACGGTGAACTGTCGTCGACCGCTCAGTTGCTCGCCCAGGCTGGCAAAAACGACAGCCTGTACCAGGATGCTGAAATCTTCGTTGCCCGCGGCAATATCAACGATCGTCTGGTCTGGCCTGTCATTCATTCCATTATAGCCATTCCCGTTACCGTTGCCATTTTCGTCATCGTCTTTTGCACCCTTGTCACCCGGATTAAATTCCGAGGGAGGGAGCATTACCGCGTCAATTACATGGATTACACCATTTCTTGCAAAGATATCCAGATCGATGAGCTGCGCGAAAACTGTCTCCTCATTACCCACAAAAAAATCACCCTCTTCCGAAGATACTTTGATGAAAGAACCCTGCAGGGATTTGATCTGATCTGATCCAACTACGTCACCTGAGTCCCGGTTACCGGGGGCCACGTGGTATAGCAGGATGGTCTTTACGAACTCTTCGTTCCCTTCAACGAACTCGCCATCCTTATACAGGTTTTCGGCTTCCTCACCCAAACTTTCGAGCAAGGCGACAAAAGCGTCGTTGGTCGGGGCAAAGACAGTAAACTGACGGCGTCCGCTGAGCACATCATCCAGTCCGGTGAACAGGACCGCTTGTGCCAGAATGCTGAAATCATCGGCACCGGCGGCGATATCAAGAAGCGTTGCATCTGTCGTTTCCTGACCACTAACAAGTGATTCTACGGCCGGGGAGCTGGATTGCGACGGAATCTCACCGTCACTGACGTAGTTATCGGTGACATCGCAAGCGCTCAGTACGAGCAACAGTGACATCATTCCGATTGCATATAGTTGTTTCATAATTACCTCATTAGTTTGGTTGGTCTGTTGGTTGATTTACATCTGTTAAGCATTTGGTCAAGCCCGAAACCTCTATCTCTTATAAAGAGTTCCCGTGCTTTGCGTTGTCACTGATTATGATCGGGCGTCCCTGAGTAATCGCACGCTGCAATCTGGTCTTGACGAGCCCCCTCATGCCACAACCGGCTTAGTAATGCGTACTATTACCGATCCATGAAGTGGGTATTGAAGAATGTTATGTACTGCTCCCAGTCGTAGGCCGTAACGGCATGGCCCCCGCTTCTGATATGATATCCGATGGTACCCATGACCGGTTGGTCAATCTCCGGCATGGCGGACACCGGCAGACCTTCCACCCCGAAAAGTTCATAAACTGGACTAGCATACCGTGCGGACTGGAACT
>SLLP01000246.1 GCA_007133995.1 Balneolales bacterium | reverse complement strand
TTATCTGTATTTATTACAAGATGCGGTTTTTTCCGATGCTGCTCTTTGCGGGAAAGATCCGTTTTATCGCAAGGCGTCAAAATGCCACGCCTGCTATAACTTGTTATGAGTGCCATCACAGAAAGGAGGGGTACCGGTTTGCTTGCAACCGCACCAGGCGACGGTTTTTTCCACCTCGATTTTTTTTACTAGGGGCTTGAAATCTGTCGGTTTATGCGACCCGTCGCAAAATGGCTGATTTTCAGAAAGGCCGCAGGCACACCAGGCATAGGTGCCAGGCTCAACCTCCATTACAAATGGCTTCTCGGCGGCTTTATGGGGTTTACTCATGTAAACTTTCTTTGGATTTGCGATTCTGGCTTATCTTTCATGTTTGCCTCTGTCCAGCATATTATCATCGGTAAATTTATGTATATTTCATCAGAGAATAAATTAATTTAACATTTAAACTACCTTTTGATGTGATATGACTCAAAAAGAGATTCCGTGGGACGAACTCCTGGAAAAAGCCAAAACCATTTTAAGAGAAGCTGCTGACAGAGAGGAAGCCATGCAGCATATCTGCGCGCTCCTGCACAGGGAAGTACCACACTATGACTGGGTCGGTTTTTACATGGTGGACCCGCTTGCCGAGGGGCAACTGATGCTCGGACCTTATTCCGGCGAGCCAACAGAACACGTGCGGATTCCATTCGGAACGGGCATTTGCGGACAGGCGGCCGAAACCCGCAAAACATTTCTCATCAACGATGTAAAGGCTGAATCAAATTACCTGGCTTGCAGCCCGGACGTGGAATCTGAAATTGTGGTGCCCATCATCAAAGGCAAAGAGCTGATCGGCGAGATCGATATCGACTCGGATACCAAAGGGGCGATGAGTGAAAACGATCAGAAATTGCTGGAAGCCATTGCCGGTGAGGTAGCCGAGTTTTTCTGACCCCGTCACATCACCTTCTTCAGAAACTGCCCGGTCAGGCTGGATGGATGCTGCGCCACTTGTTCCGGTGTGCCCTCGCAAACGACAGTACCACCGCCAAACCCGCCTTCCGGACCGATATCTATCACCCAGTCGGAGGCTTTTATTACATCCAGGTTGTGCTCTATGATGATCACCGAGTGCCCCTGATCGATCAGACGGTTGAATGATTCAAGCAGCTTGGCAATATCCTCGAAATGGAGTCCGGTCGTAGGCTCATCAAAAAAGTAGAGAATGTGCTCCTTTTCGGTTCGCGAGAGGTAGCGCGCCAGTTTCACACGCTGCGCCTCGCCACCGGAGAGTGTGGTGCCACTCTGTCCCAGCCTGAGATACCCCAGACCCACATCATCAAGCACCTGCAGACGGTTGACGATCTGCTTCTCATCCACAAAAAAGTCGAGTGCCTCGGAAACGGACATCTCCAGCACATCATGGATGTTCTTTCCGCGGTATTTCACACTCAGCACATCCTTCCGGAACCGCGTTCCTCCACACGCCTCACACGGAAGCTCAATATCAGCCAGAAACTGCATTTCAATGGTTTGCACACCCTCGCCCTGGCACGTCTCGCACCGCCCGCCCGGCACGTTAAAAGAGAAATGTCCCGCGGTATAGCCCATTATCCGCGCCTCCCGCGTCTTCGAGAACAGATCACGAATACCATCGAAGGATTTGGTGTACGTCGCCGGATTGGACCGGCTCGACCGGCCAATGGGCGACTGATCCACCATCTCCGCCCCGCCAATATACTGCAGCCCTTTCAGCGACCGGAACTTCCCCACCTTGTCATTGTAGACACCCAGCTCTTTCATTATACCGGCATAGAGCGTCCGGTGGACCAGCGTCGATTTTCCGGATCCGCTCACACCTGTCACACTAACCATTTTGCCCAGTGGAAAACGCGCTGTTACACTTTTTAGATTGTGCTCGGTCGCCCCCTCCAAAACCAGCTCACGGCCGCTTCCCTTTCGCCGCTTTTCAGGAATGGCGATGAATTTTTTCCCGCTCAGATATTTTCCGGTAAGTGTTTTGGATGCAAGGAGGCCTTCATAATCACCCGAATAGCACACTTCGCCACCGTGGCGCCCTGCAAACGGTCCGATGTCAATGAGATTGTCGGCTGTACGGATCATCTCGGGGTCATGTTCAACCACCAGCACGGTATTGCCGATATCGCGGAGTGTCTTCAGGATGCTGATCAGCCGGTCGTTGTCGCGCGGATGGAGTCCGATGGTCGGCTCATCCAGCACGTACAGACTGCCTATGAGCGAGCTGCCGAGCGCATTGGCCAGGTTAATGCGCTGCGCCTCGCCACCGCTGAGGGTATTGGTGAGGCGATTCAGTGTGATGTAGTGCAGTCCTACCTCATCCAGATAGCGCAGGCGCTTGCGGATTTCATAAAGGATCTGTCCGCCGACATTCATTTCGTAATCGGTAAGCTGCAATTCATCAAAAAAACGGCGGGCATAGCCGATGGTCATCTCCGATACCTGTCCGATGTGCATGTCGGCGATCTTTACGTAAAGCGCATCCTGCCGCACCCGGTAGCCATCGCACTCCGGACACCGGGAATAGCCGCGGTACCGGGCGTAAAACACGCGCATGTGGACCTTGTAAAACTCGCTTCGAATCTGCTCAAACATGCTGTGAATGCCCGGATATTCATCCTTCCCATACCAGATCACTTTTTTTACATCCCGTGACAACGAACTGTAGGGTGCATCGATCGGCAGGCTGTACCGGGCGGCCACTTTCACCAGCAGCTTGAGATTGTGCCCGAATTTGGGTGAATTGAACGGCACGATAGCCCCACCGCGAATCGAGAGCTCCGGATCAGGGATTACCTTGTCTTCGTCAATACCCTGAACGCGCCCGAATCCTTCACAGCTACGACAGGCTCCAAACGGATTGTTGAATGAAAACATCTGTGATGTAGGTTCGGAAAAGTCGATGCCGTCGCGTTCAAATCGTTCACTGTACATCAACTCCTCTCCCTTGTGCAGCTTGATGTAACACCTGCCGCGTCCTTCCAGGAAAGCGGTCTCCACCGAATCAACTATCCGGCTTCGAAACTCGTCGTCGTCCTTTTTAATAGCGAGGCGGTCCACAACCACGCGTACCTGGTCTGGATGATACTTCTTCAGATTCACCTCTTCCCGGCTAAGATCCACCATTTGCTCCTCGGGCAACAGGATGCGGTTGAGCCCTTTCTGCCGGAATATTTCCAGCTCGGCGCGCATCTTCTTGTTTTTCTCCATGCTGACGGGTATGAGCACATAGAAACGCTGTTTTTCCTCCAGGCGCCGGAGCAGGTCATCGGCCACGATCTGCGGGGTATCCTTGCGCACCGGTTCGCCCGATATCGGCGAGATGGTCTTTCCTACACGGGCAAACAGCAGCCGCATGTAGTCATAGATCTCAGTGGTGGTGCCGACCGTGGAACGCGGATTCGTAGTGGTGTTTTTCTGCTGGATGGCCATGGCCGGCGAAATCCCCTGCATGAAATCGACATCGGGCTTGTCCATGCGCTCCAAAAACTGCCGGGCGTAGCTGGAAAGGCTCTCAACATAGCGTCGCTGCCCCTCGGCGTAGATGGTGTCAAATGCCAGGCTCGACTTCCCCGACCCACTCACTCCGGTGACTACCGTGAGCTTGTTTCGCGGTATGGTGACATCCACGTTCTTGAGATTGTGAACCCGCGCACCCCTGACAATAATTTGTGATCTGGAGGAGTTTTCGTTTTTGTTACCGGTTGATGCACTTGCCCCTTCATCATCATACATGCCGTCCGGGGTCTTCCTCCGGACTTGCTCCGGTGTGCTCTCCGAAACATCTTCCCCGGTCTCACTGCTTTCAGAGCTCATTTGCTTTAATTTGGAATTGCTTTTTGTGCGTGATTCATCCATAGAGATACAGCAGCTAAAAAAATCATTCAGGATGTGGAGGTGTCCATAATCTCAGAACGCCAGTATGGCTGCAGCGGTTCCGCTGACTCGCCTGATGCCTCACAGAAAATCATTCATCATACCGGCTGTTTACCACCGGTTGCGCATCATTTACCGTTCAGGTCACCCCGCGTCACTTCCATGATGTGCAGCTCGAGGCCCTCTTTTATCTCTTTGCGAACATGCTCAACACCCTCGTCTATGTACATGGCATGGATGAACAGCTCTTTTTTGTCATCGGACACCTCAAGACTCAGCGTACCGGGTGTAAGTGAAATCATATTGGCAAGCAATGTGATCTCCAGGTCGGATGTCACCGTCAACGGCACATCCACTACACCGGATTTCATGTGAAATCCCGGGCGCATAACGTCAATAGCCACACGCACGCTCGATACAACAAGTTCTTTCAGAAAAAACAGGATGAGAGTAATGCCTTTCCAAACACGACGTGTATAATTGCTATCATCAATGGCCGGATTTACCACGATCAGGACCAGGTAGCCAAGTAGCAGGCCGATCAACAAGTTTCCAAAAGAGAATGTGGCGGTAACGGCAGTCCAGATAAGTGCAAGAATAATATGAAACAGAAAAATTTTCATTGCGGTCCCAATACGGCTTCAATGTACACGGATGGATTGAGGAGTTGCTCGGCGGCTGTCATGCATAATTCCAGAATCGGCTGCGCATTCAGTCCGACCAGTATGATCAGTCCGGCAATAATCATCACCGGAATCATAAGGATGTAAAGCCCCCCTGCACCAAACAGCGGCTGCTTGCCGAAATGATCGGGTACCTCTTCCGGAACTGTTCCCCAAAAGGCGGAAAGCCAGATTTTGGTCATGGAGAACAGAGTGAGCAGACCCACCAGGATCGCCACGCCGGTAATTACATACAATTCCAAGGACAGGCCGGCTTTCACCAGGCTCAGCTTGGCCCAGAAACCTGAGAGCGGCGGGAACCCGGCCAGTGCAAATGCCGATATCAGAAACATAACCGCCAGGAATGGGTAATGTTTGTACAAGCCACCCATTTTTTTCAGCTCAAATGTTCCAATAAGCCGTTGCGCAATCCCGCTGATAAGGAACAGATTGGATTTGGCCAGAATGTTATGCAACACATAGAAGATCGCCCCCATGATTCCCATTGCGGTGTTGAACGCAAGGCCCATAATCATATAGCCGATCTGGCTCACAATATGGAAGGAAAGGATCTTGCGGAACTCAACATGCGAGGCCGCCCCGAGAACGCCGATGACCATGGTGAATCCACCCACCCAAAGCAGAATGGTGTGGGTGTAACCGGTGTCATGGCTGAACAGAAGGGTGAACACGCGGATGAGCGCATAGACACCCAC
>SLLP01000003.1 GCA_007133995.1 Balneolales bacterium | reverse complement strand
TTTCGGATGCGAGAGTGCGGATGTGGACCTGGTGGCCGCGTTTGTGCAGATCCAGAGCGGCACCGAGTATGGGGAAGAGGTGTCCTTTTGCGGGGGATGTGTAGAAAAGTATCGATGCCATTGTTTTTTTTCTTTGGTTTCCGGTTGTCATCCATCCAGCCGTGTGCCGCCAAGAGCATTTAGCGTCCGGTACATTACGGCGGCTACCGATTCGGGATTCAGTCCGTGGTCACGTCGGAGCAGTTTCCAGGTGTACAGGTCCGTGGCCGCAATGGCCGCAAGGAGGGTGTGTTCGCGGTCCTTTCCCGAAATGCCGGAGAGCAGGTCGCGGCAGTGTGTTTCCACCCATTCGCGATGCACCCGGCGTCCGCGCGACACGATTTTGCGGACCGGTTCGGAAAGGTGTTCCTGTTGGATGAAGTTGGTCATCTTGTCACCGTCGCGTTCATAATGCGCGACGAGTGCGTCAAGAGCGGCGCGCAGTCCCATTTGGACGGGCACTTCGCGTTCGGCGATGATCCGTTTTCCCTCCCGTTCCGCCATATGCTCAAACAGTTCTTCCTTTGTGCCGAAACGCCGGATCACTGTCTGGACCGTGACGCCGCTGGCCGTGGCGATCCGCTGCAGCGTTACGCGGTCTAACAGTTCGCTGGAAAAAGCCTGAAGTGCGGCATCGAGAATGGCCTGCCCCGTGGCTTCTTCGGCCAGTGCCCGGGCTTTCTTGTTGTAGGGACGAGTTTTGTCAGCCATGCCGGTGTGTGCTTGGACAATAGGTGGGTGACGTGCCTATTTAATGTTAGCTATATTAACATGAAAATAACATCTTGTCAAGTCCCTGTTTTTACAATAGTAACATGGCCGGAAAGCAAAAAAGCCCTTAAACCGGTTGATTTAAGGGCTTTTTTGCCAAGAGAGCGATGAGCGAGAAACGGGACTCGAACCCGCGACCCCGACCTTGGCAAGGTCGTGCTCTACCAGCTGAGCTATTCTCGCTTAGACTACTAAATATAAGAAGAAAATCACTGTACTGGCAAGGTTATTTCAAAAAAGCTCGTCATCAGATCAGAATTACGCTTTATTCCTAAATTCGGGCTTTTTTTCGAACCTCGGGATCGGGCAGCCAGACTTTCAGCTCATCCTCGTCCGCCGGGATTTCCGGCCGGTCCCGGTACCGGTCAACGACGCATATGAAACCCAACGGCTCCCCCCGGTCGGCATGAAACTGATGGACGGTCTCCGGCGCAATGTAAACCGCATCCATAGGCTCCAGCTCCGCCACCCGATCGCCCAGGATCATACTACCTTGGCCCCTGACAATCACCACGGTATGCGGATGTCGGTGCCGCTCAAGCGACGAGTAGCCGCCATCGCCGATCTCAAAATAGCGAGTCTGCATGTTGAGGCCGGACTCATCCTCTTGTTCACCGAAAAGGACAAATCGCCAAACGTCCCGGAATCCGGAGCCGGTGCTTTTGTAGTCCTTGCGCTCCAGGTCGGGCCAGGTCAGGTTTTCGGAACGGATGATCTTGGATGGATTATTCATGGTGATTGTAACAGGATGATAATCTTGTGGTGATTGCACCGGGGGTGTCAGGCGCCCAGTGCATCCATAAACGATCGGGAAGCCTCTTCTATTCCCGCCGGATCTTCGAACAGGCTTCCACCCATAAGGAACGTAGTATCGGTTCCGTAATTCTCCAGCCAGTAAGTCATACGGTCACGCTGCATGCCTCCTCCTGGTGTTGGAAATGAGGCAGGATAGGGAAGGTCCGATGCACGGGCCTGACGGTTGATCGCCTCGCAGAT
This sequence comes from Balneolales bacterium, assembly GCA_007133995.1. GTDB lineage: Bacteria > Bacteroidota > Rhodothermia > Balneolales > Natronogracilivirgulaceae > SKNL01. The sequence continues at coordinate 3,554 of SLLP01000003.1, read as the reverse complement.
CTCGCTGCTGAAGAAAAAGCGTCCGCCCGTATTCGGATAGATAACAAAATCGGCACCGAGTGCCCGCATCATTCCGCCGTAAAACAGGCCGGGTTCAAAACCATGCATGCTTTCTGACTTCATTGCACCAGAGCTGCCGGCCACCGCGTCACCAGCAGCGCCGCCAGCGACCCGCCGATTACTCAATCCATGTGCAACATACGAGCCGCTGAATGACGGGTGAGCCATGATCGGCAAATCAATTGATGAGTGCGCCAGATGGTGCATCAGCGCCGGACCGGCCAGCATGGGCGCCAAAAGCACGCCATCGGCACCCAGCTCTGCAGCAACAGCATACCGGTTTTCTGCCTGATGTGGATCGGCACTAATATTCGGAAAATAGCGGGAGCGCCGTCCGGTTTTTTGCGCCGCACGATCCACGGCATTTACGCACAGCCTGACCCGCTCCTCAAACGGAGCCGTAGGTTGATTGGCCAGACCGTGGTCATCTTTTATGATATCAATTCCACCCAGTGCAAATTGAAAGGCAAGATCGGCCAGCTGGCCGGATGAAAATCCCATCGGTTTGAGCGCAGTACAGCCCAGTGCGCGATCCGGGATATCCCAGCTTTGCCTGATGCGTTCAATACCGAATGCCGGTCCTGAAAAAAGCCCGCCCACATCCTCCCAGCGGATATCGGTGATGGCAATACCCTGCTTCATGGAAATATTGCCGAAAAGCACATTCAGGTACTGTGTGATTTCGTTTCCGTGATTGTTCCGTGGCCAGGCTATGGTAACGCTCACCCGGAGTTCATCCAGTTGCTCCATACCGGTCACCGTACCCGTTACATCCTGCATTCCAAGCGCTGAAACCACGCCATCCGGCAATTCAGCGCTCTGTTCCAGCTGAAGATCCCGGATTCGTTTCTCCGCGTGCTCCCCGGGTGATAGTGTGAGGAGATAAGTCACATGGAAGCTGTCGGGCATGATCGCAATTTACAGATCTCCAACAATAATGGTTTCATCACGGCCCGGTCCGGTTGAGACGATTTTTATCGGTATGTCAAGAAAATCGGAGAGGGCTTTCAGGTACTTCCTGGTATTTTCGGGCAGTTCCTCGTAGGAATTCGCCTTGCGGGTGGATGTTTTCCATCCTTTATACTCGGTGTACACCGGTTTTACCCCATCCAGCTCTTTGGGCCGGAGTGGAAATTCGTCACGTTCTTCTCCGCCGATGTTGTATGATGTGCATGCTTTAATGGTCTCGAACCCGTCCAGCACATCAAGTTTGGTAATCACCAGCTCGTTGATGCCATTGATCTGGGCGGCATATTTAAGAGCTACCAGGTCAACCCATCCGCAGCGCCTTGGTCTACCGGTGGTGGACCCGAATTCGTGTCCGGCCTCCCGCAGCTTGTCACCGGTCTTGTCGGTGAGCTCTGTCGGAAATGGACCGTTGCCGACGCGGGTACAGTACGCCTTCGTGATGCCCATAACATCTTCAATGGCCGTTGGCGGAATTCCGGTGCCTATGCAGGCTCCACCGGAAACGGGTGAAGAGGAGGTAACATAGGGATAGGTTCCGTGATCGATATCGAGCAGGGCACCCTGGGCACCTTCAAGCAGGATATTGCGACCACCTTTCAGAGCCTTATGGAATCGGCTTGTGGTGTTGCAGATGAAGGGATTGAGTTTTTTGCCCGCTTCAAGCATCTGCTCTAACATCTCATCGAGCTTCAGCGGTTTCGATTTGTAAGCAGTAAGCTTGGCATTGATTTCCTGGAGGTTAACCTCCAGCTTCTTGCGAAGAAGATCAGGATCCTCCAGATCCATCATGCGGACGCCCACGCGCGCGATTTTGTGGATATAGGCCGGACCGATACCGCGACCCGTAGTCCCGATTTTTTTACCGCCAAGAGCCATTTCTCCCACTTTGTCGAGGCTTTTATGGTAAGGGAGGATCACATGAGCGGTTTCACTGATGAGAAGGCGACCATCGATATCCACTCCGGTATTTTTGACCATGTCGATTTCATCGAGCAGAGTGATGGGATCAATAACAACGCCGTTGCCGATAATGCAGACGGTGTTATGATGAAAGATGCCGGATGGGATCAGGTGGAGGATGTGGGTCTGACCATCGAAATTAAGTGTGTGTCCGGCATTGGCGCCGCCCTGGTACCGAGCAACATAGTCGGCCTGTGCACTTAAGATATCAACGATCTTACCTTTTCCCTCGTCGCCCCACTGGGCGCCAATTACGATTCGAACAGACATAGCAGTAATGTAATAAGATGGATACCGGCCAAAAAAAGAGGTGCCGCAGCACCTCCTTGTTGATTCCGGTAATTCAAGTTATATGTAACAGGAGTTATTCTTCCTTTTTGGAAAAGGAATCTACAGCTTCGTCAAGAGAGCGGTAATGATCGAATACGGTAATAAGTTTGGTGATCATCAGCAGACTCTCAATTTTATCTGTAGCATTGGCAATTCGCAAATCACCGCCTGCATTGCGCATGGTGGTCAGCGCTCCAATCATCATCCCCAGCCCGGATGAATTCATGAATTTCACCCGGCTAAGATCTACAACTGCATTTTTCTTGCCCTGATCAATAAGTTCATGAAGTTTTTCATTGAGAGTAAGTGCATCGGGTCCACCCATCACATTACCCTTGAATTCGATCACGACACAGTTGTATCGCTCAGAAATATTAAAGCTCATATATTGTCAGTTAAGTTAGTTTAAATCTGATACACGAGATTAAGCTTGGATCACGCAACGTTTTTTCGAGTCTTAAGCTGCAGATCTACCAGCAACGCACTTGCAACAAAGATAGAGCTGTACGTTCCAAGCAGTACGCCGATGATCAATGCAAAAGAGAGTCCTTTCAGGACATCTCCACCGAAAATAAACAGTATCGTGACCACAAACAAGGTCGTTAGCGAGGTTATCACCGTCCGGCTCAGTGTGTTGTTGATACTGCGGTTAACCATCTTGTCGAAACTTTCGGTCTTGAATATGAGAGAGTTTTCCCTGATGCGGTCAAACACCACCACGGTATCGTTGAGCGAGTAACCGACAATGGTCAGAAACGCAGCAATCAGTACCTGGTTGATATCCAGACTGAACGGCACAATTCCATGAAGGATGGTGAAAATTCCCAGGGTGATGATCACATCATGGGCCAGCGCGGCAACCGCTCCGGCCGAATAAGACCATTTCTTGAAACGGATCAGGATGTAGAGGAAGATCACGATGAGCGCAAAGATAATCGACATCAACGCCGCATTACGCAGGTCGTCGGCAAAGCTTGGACCCACGGTCTCGGTTTGTATGATCCTGGATGGGTTGTCAGGGTACATCGAAGCAGCGGTGCTTGTGATGAGTTGCTGGACCTCTGAAGTCGGCAACTCGGTATCTACACGGATCAGCATGTCGCGACCAACGCCAAGCCTGCGGATGTCCGGCATGGCGCCCAGCGGCGCGCTCAGTTCGGCACGGATGTCCTCTACGGGAACCGGCTCCTGGAACTCGAGAACAATCTCGATACCTCCCCGGAAATCGATTCCGT
>SLLP01000201.1 GCA_007133995.1 Balneolales bacterium | reverse complement strand
CGGTCACCTCTTTGACTAGTACAGATATCAGGAAATATCCGCTGTTACTGTAGAGATACTCGGATCCCGGTTCAAAATTGAGGCGCTGCTGCCGACTGAGCATGTCCAGTGCATCCTCGCTGGTGGTGGTGTTGTCAAGGCCGATATCGGCAAGTGTCAGGAGATTGAAAATGTCACGCAGTCCTGATGTATGGTGAATGATCTGACGGGCGGTTATCGGTTTATCGAACTCCGGAAGTTCGGATATGTAGGAGCGCAGGTCTTCGTCAAGATCAAGCACCCCTTCCTGGGCCATCATCAGCAGTGCAGCGGCAGCAAATTGTTTGGATACGGATGCGACCATGAAGCGCGAATCGGGACGGATGGGAGTACCATAGTCGAGGTTGGCTGTGCCATAGCCTTTGCTGAAGATGAGATCGCCATTGCAAACGACCCCTACGGCGCAGCCGGGTGTGTCAGGACGATTAAACGCGAAAAAAATACTGTCCATGTCGATCTCGGACACATGGCTGTAATCAGGTTGGATTGGATCGGTGTCGGTTGACAGTGCGGCAGCATGCATATCGCCCGATAATGCCGTTATTCCTTCCGCAGTATCATCAATTACCGCTCCACCCGTTACAGCCGGCAAGATGCCGAAAATGACGATCACCAAAGATGGAATCCATTTATTCATCTGTTTGATTCTTCTGTTTGATTCAAATTTGTTATGAGTTCATATGCATTAGTATCCATGACAGAGATCGTTATCCGCATGTGTATCCCGTGCGAACGTCATATATATCGCGAATAATATGCCGGGCCAGCTCGCAAGCAGAAAACACTGATAACAACCCCAAAAATAACGCAAAACTTGCTTTGATAATACAGCTAATCCTTGTCACGTGTGTGCGGTCGTGTCCAGCTGTTGCATACGGCTTGCCAACGCAGTGCTTTGGCAATGATTTTGAATTCATCAGTTTTGCAGCATATCTTTGAATTCCCATTCCTTTTCAATGGTCAATCATGCAACCAATCATCACGTTTACCGACCTCGGAAAAATCTCATACAATGATGCCTGGCGTTTACAGGAGTCATTGCAGCAGAAGCTTATCAATCGGAAGAAACAGAAGCAGCAAAAATCCCGCGAAGACCAACCGCGTTCTGCATCTTCTGAAAATGAGGTATCCCGCTCCGCGGGTCATCTCTTTTTTTTGGAACATCCTCATGTATATACCATCGGTAAAAGCGGCAGATGGGATAATCTGCTCTTCAGTGATGATGTATTGAAACAAAGGGGTATTGAAGTGGTTAAAACCGACAGAGGCGGTGACATAACCTACCATGGACCGGGCCAATTGGTTGGGTATCCCATACTGGATCTTGAGCAGTTCGGACTTGGTATCGCTGCTTACATTGAACGCCTGGAAGAGGTTATCATTCAAGCGGCAGCTTCCTTCGGAATTCTGGCCGACCGAATACCCGGGCGCACGGGTGTCTGGGTCGATAACAATAAACTGTGTGCAATGGGAATCAAGTGCTCCCGTTATGTCTGCATGCACGGTTTTGCATTGAATCTCCGAACTGATCTGGATTACTACCACGGCATCATACCTTGTGGTATCGCCGATGGCGGCGTCACCAGTTTTGAAAAACTCCTTGGGGGTGCCCCGGAAAGATCAGCTGTCACCGACACGTTGTTGAGCGAGTTTCAAAAACAGTTCCGTTGCAGGATAGTACCTCTTGCAACATCGGAGGTCCTTCAGGAAAACTCATGACGCTATAAACTGCTTATCCATGTATTACTTTACTCGGGCTCTATAAGTTGAAGCAATCATACTGAAAACTTCCATAGGTTAACATACGAAACAAAACAGCAGCATTCAGAGGTTTCAGAATCGACCGGATGTGGTTATTTTACACCCGGTTATTTCAAGGTGAACTGACACAATAAACCGGACAGTCGTATTCATCCTCACACTTGCACCCGTTTTACAGATGATTAAAGAACTCAACATCATATCTGCACCCGTTTCCAATCAATCTAAAAATCAACCGGTCACATCTTCCTTTCAGACCGGCGTACCGGCCAAACCTGTTGGCCATCCCGGTAAAAATGCCTCTGCTGCATCAGATAGTAAAAAAAATGGCACGAGTCGCAAGCGTCGGCCCGACTGGCTTCGCTCGCAGATTCCGGGAGGCAAGGTATACAAGGAAATATCCGATATCATATCGGGTCATTCCCTCAACACGGTTTGCGCCGAGGCCCGCTGCCCGAACATGTCGGAGTGCTGGAATGCCGGTACAGCTACATTTATGATTTTGGGCGATGTCTGCACCCGATCCTGCGGCTTTTGTGCTGTAAAAACCGGACGGCCGCAAAAGGGGCTTGATTGGGACGAGCCCAATCGCGTTGTGGATGCGGCCAAACTGATGGACCTGAAGCATGTCGTCATCACTTCTGTTAACCGGGACGAGCGTAAGGATGGAGGGGCTCCCATTTTCGCACAGACGATTCAGCAGCTTCGGGAGGAAATTCCCGGGGTAACTGTTGAAGTGCTTATTCCTGATTTTCGAGGTTTGTGGGATGCTCTTCAGGTTGTCCTGGACGCGCGCCCGGATATCCTGAACCACAACCTGGAAAGCGTTCCGCGTCTCTACCGCCGGGTCCGGCCGCAGGCTAAATACGACAGATCCATTGAACTGCTTCGCATCTCCAGGGGACAGAACTTGCGAACAAAAACCGGTATCATGGTCGGACTCGGGGAAACACCCGCCGAAGTCTTCGAATTGATGGATGACATTACGGAAGCAGGTGTGCATATCATGACCATTGGCCAATATATGCAGCCTACCAAGATGCATTTGTCCGTTGAAGAATATGTTCATCCCGAGATGTTTGAAACCTACAAGGAGGTAGGAGAAAGCAAAGGCATCGAGCATGTAGAAAGCGGCCCGTTTGTGCGTTCATCGTATCATGCACATAAACATTTGGCACCAGGTGTTTAGGATGGACCCAAAAAAATCATATTTTAAGTAATTTCAAATAAACTGATCCATCATAAATACATGGACTTCAATTGCAGGAAGTCTGAATGATTTCTTTTGTTGTCATAGTCGTTTTGAGCTACCTTCTTGGCTCCATACCCACATCCGTCTGGGTTGGCAGGCTCTTCAAGGGTGTGGATATTCGGGAACATGGAAGTGGAAACCCCGGAGCTACCAATACGTTCCGCATCCTGGGGTGGAAGGCAGGTGCCGTGGTAAGCCTGATCGACCTTGCCAAGGGGTTCACCGCAGCATTTTATATCAGCCAGATCGGGTATCATACGGGCGGTGTATTGCCGGAAATAGTGGTTCTTGGCGTTGAATGGGAGACCGATGTGTTCATGAGGCTCATTGCCGGTGCTTCGGCCGTTGGTGGCCACATGTATCCTTTGTTTGCCAAATTCAAAGGTGGAAAAGGAGTGATTACTGCCGCAGGCATGCTCTACGGAATAGAGCCCATATCCATTACACTCGCCATAGCCATATTCGCCATCGTACTTTTTTCAAGCCGTTACGTATCACTGGCATCTATCACCGCCACATTCTCCTATCCGATTTTCCTTCTCGTACTAAAGTACGGATTTGACCTGCCGATTGATGGCAGTCTGATTGTCATAAGCGCTGTCGTAGCTGCAACCATCATCATCAAACATCACTCGAACATCCGACGACTGATCCAGGGAAACGAAAACCGAATCCAGTCATTCAAACCTGCCAAAGGCCGGCTTAATAAGGAGCAAACCTCGTGAAAATTTGTATTATAGGTGCAGGAAGCTGGGGAACCGCCCTATCCCTGCTGCTCGCAGAAAAAAAGCATGATGTCAGATTATGGGCCAGAGAACCTGAAATTGTTGAAAGCATCAACAAGGAGCATAACAACTGTGTCTATTTGACAGATGTGGATCTGCCCCAAAATATCTCGGCATGGTCAGATCTGGGAGATGCGCTGAAAAATGCTGAGGTCGTTGTTTTTGCGACACCTTCGCACACCATCCGTAATATGTCCATTAAATCACGGCCGCTGCTCAAAGGTACGGAGAGGATTGTTTCTGTATCCAAAGGCATTGAGATGGATACGTTTATGACCATGAGCCAGGTTCTTTCCCAGGCACTGGAAGGTGTGATCAGTGATGACCAAATCGGAGTGTTGTCCGGCCCCAGTCATGCCGAGGAAGTAAGCCGGCACATGCCAACTACCGTTGTCTCATCCTCCAATTCAAAACAGACATCGCTTTTCATCCAGCATTTGTTCATGACGCCACACTTCCGGGTCTATGTCAACCGCGACATCATCGGTGTAGAGGTCTCGGGAGCAGTTAAAAATATCATGGCGATTGCCGCCGGTATTGGCGACGGCGCCGACCTTGGTGACAATGCCAAGGCAGCGCTCATCACACGCGGACTGGCCGAAATGCGACGTCTGGGTATCAAACTCGGGGCCTCCCAGGAGACCTTTGCCGGTCTTACCGGCGTCGGTGACCTGATCGTGACCTGCACCAGCCGTCACAGTCGGAACAGAAACGTCGGATACCGCATCGGAAAAGGCGAAAAAATGAAGGATATTACCAGCTCCATGGCAATGGTCGCCGAAGGCATTAAAACGACGCGTTCTGTTCATCTCTGGGCGAAATCCATGAACGTAAACATGCCTATTACCGAGAAAGTATACCAGGTTCTGTTCGAAGATCTTTCACCCGAAAAGGCCGTCCACCAGCTTATGACACGCAATCCAAAAGAAGAGATCATCTTTTAGACATACCTTTTTCTGTTCCTGATTCGTTAGGTCATAAATCCTGTTTTTTAATAGAAATAGATATCATCAGATTTCTGTATTATGAATCAGCAAGCCCCCATCCACAGCTCAATGAGCTTGCGGGACCTGAAAAATCTGATCCGCTCCGGCGAAGGACTCCTTCTCGAGTTCAAAAGAGCCATCCCGTCCCCTGAAAAAATCGCCCGTGAAATCGCTGCATTTGCTAACACCCATGGCGGCCATCTAATCGTCGGCGTGGATGACGACCACACCATAACCGGCGTTGAAAGTTATCATGAGCAGGACTTCTACCTGGAGCAGGCAGCCCACGAACTCTGCACACCGGCACTGGTATATACCATGGAGATCATACCGTTCTACAGCCGCGACATCCTGCTGGTCCACATAGAGGAAGCTGAAAAGAAACCGGTCACAGTCAAAAACGGTCAGGGGGATGTGATCTATGTCCGTTTGGAGGACCAAAGCGTGCGCGCCAGTGATGAAATGGAAGAAGTGATGCGTGCAAAGGTATCCGAAAAAGGTGTCACCTTCCAATACGGCATCAACGAACAGAAACTGT
>SLLP01000112.1 GCA_007133995.1 Balneolales bacterium | reverse complement strand
GGAATCAAAATGGGATACCTATGCTGCCGCTTTCTCAAATGTACCGGAGCAGTTCAACAGGCTGACAGAGCGCCGGATCCTCGATATTCAGCCTGTCCGGTTGGAGGTGGTTGCCGCTCCCAGATCCGATTCGTTCCGGAACCTGCTGCCGTCCTCACTTCCGATGAACATTACCGCGGAAGAGATGGCGATTGTGAACCAGGTGGAACTCGACGAACAGATTCCGGCCGGACGGCCGCTGAAAATCCCTGTTCAGTAAAATCCCGGTTCACTAAAATACCTGTTACCAGACCGTCATTGACCGGGATATTCGCTTTCAGACTTTTTCAATAACCACGGAGATGCCCTGGCCGACACCGATGCACATGGTGCAGAGCGCCTTCTTCACATCCGTGCGTTGCAGCTGCCAGAAAGCCGTGGTGACGATGCGCGCGCCGCTGGCGCCCAGAGGATGGCCCAGTGCAATTGCCCCACCGAGCGGGTTGATGCGGGGATCGTAATCCTCAAGACCGAATTCCCGGATGCATCCAAGCGCTTGAGCAGCAAATGCTTCGTTCAGTTCGATGATATCGAATGAATCCAGCGTGAGGCCCAGACGTGGCAGGAGCTTGTTGGTGGCCGGTACCGGACCCATGCCCATCACCCTCGGCAGCACGCCCGCGATGGCCATGCCAAGGATCTTTGCTTTAGGTGTCAAATTGTGCTTTTTTACCGCCTCTTCAGATGCCAGGATCACGGCTGCGGCCCCGTCGTTGACACCGGAGGCGTTGCCTGCGGTCACGGTGCCACCCTTGCGGGAAACGGGCTTGAGGGTAGCCAGTTTCTCGATGGAGCTGAGGCGGGGTTGCTCGTCGGCATCCACCACGATCGGCTCACTTTTGCGCTGCGGAATGGTCACAGGAACGATCTCTTCGGCCAGATAGCCGTTTTTCTGTGCTGCTGCGGTCTTTTCCTGGCTCCAATGGGCGAAGCGGTCCTGATCTTCACGACTGATATGGAAATCCTCGGCGATGTTCTCGGCAGTCTCGATCAGCGGCTCGGTGCCGTACATTTCGTCCATTTTCTTGTTAATGAACCGCCAGCCGATCGTGCTGTCGTAGAGGCTGACCGAGCGCGAGAAGGCCTTCTCGGATTTGTCCATTACGAACGGCGCACGCGACATACTCTCCACACCGCCGGCAACGATCAGTTCGGCTTCGCCGGAGCGGATCATGCGTGCAGCATTGCCAATGGCATCCATTCCGGATCCACACAGCCTGTTGGCCGTCATGCCGGGGATAGTTTCGGACAGTCCGGCTAGCAGCAGCGACATTCGCGCGACATTACGGTTGTCTTCTCCGGCCTGGTTGGCACAACCGAGGATCACATCATCCAGATCCAGCCAGTTCACATACGGGTTGCGCCTGATCAACTTGCGGATGGGGATGGCGCCGAGGTCATCGGGACGGACCTGGGAAAGACTACCGCCGTAGCGGCCGACGGGGGTTCGTATGGCATCGCAAATGAAAACTTCTCTCATAGTGGTAACGTGATATCGGGTCAGGGTTTAATGATGTCTGATGAGTATCATTCTAAAGTCCGGGGCGTGATTTGTGCGTTAAGGTGTGTTCGGGGTTCCGTTCAGCGCATCCAGTTTTGGTTTTATGTGGCGGAATCCATTGAGCATAGCCTGACTCAGGCGGTCCACTTCGTTCTGTGTGATGGCCGTGGACAGCATGCAGGTTCCGGTGTTGATCATCATGATGTGCTGTTGCACGTGCATGAAGTCCAGGAACTCCCTGAGGACGGCCGTTTCCTCTTTAGGCTGATACGCCTCGCGATATGTATTTGGCGTTTTGGAACGGAAATGGATGCGGAACATGGATCCGTCACCGGTCAGCGAGACCGGAATCTCTGCAACGCGGCCCGCCTCCATAACCTGGTTTTTGGCAATTTGAGTGAGCGCATTCAGGTTTTTCACCGCTTCGCGTTCGAACAGTTCCATGGCCAGACGTCCGGCGGTCATGGTAATCGGATTGGCGGAGAAGGTCCCGGAATGGGGATAAAGGATTTTGCTTTCGCGCGGGTCCAGCACCTTCATCACATCCTCCCGGCCCGCGAGGCCGCCCACAGGGAAACCGCCGCCGATGATTTTACCGATGGATGTGAGATCCGGCTTAACCGAAAAGCTTTCCTGGGCACCGCCGTAGTTGACGCGCAGGGTGACCACCTCGTCAAATGCCAGCAGGGCACCGTTTTTGCGGGTCCATGCATACAGCGCATCAACATATTCATCGGAAGCCCGGAACAGTCCGATGCGGTGTGCAATCGGGTCGATGATCACACAGGCGATGTTCTCGGCGTACTTGTCGAGCAGGGCGATGGTGCGCTCAATGTCATTGTACTGGAAGACAACCACGTTGTCTATGACACCCTGCGGGGTGCCGTTTACCAGAGGCACCCGGTTGGGTTCGTCAATATCACCCCAGTTGGAGGGATTGGAGGTTTGACTTACCTCCGCGAAATCGTAGGTGCCGTGGTAGGAGCCTTCGGCTTTGGCGATCATCGTCCGGCTGGTGAAGGCCCGTGCGGCTTTGATCAGGGCCATGACCGCCTCAGTTCCGGAATTGACAAAACGGATCCGTTCGAACGAGGGCACCCGTTCATGCAGCAGCTGCGCAAAAGCGACCTCGGATTCGGTGGCCATGGTATAGGCGGTGCCGCGCATAAGCTGCTCCACGACGGCGCTGACGATGGCCGGGTGAGCATGACCGTGGATCAGTGATGCCATGTTATTGGCGAAGTCGATGTGCTCCACGCCGTCGATATCGGTCACGTAACAGCCCGAGGCGTGGGAGGCGTAGAATGGATGAGGCCTGCGGAATACGGTGTTGCGGCTGACACCGCCGGTTATGACATCGCATGCCTGTCTGTAGATATCCTCTCCGCTGCGTTTTTTCTTGCTCGGTCCTGCAGCCAACATATCCTTAATCATTTAGGTGAGTTCCGCGGACCGATGAAGGCCCGCGGCTGGAAGTGGAGTAGTAATTCAGGAATACTGATTGAGTTTTGCGTCGGTTCGCTTCTGCACATCATCGAATGTGATGCCCGGTGCAAGCTCTCGCACAAAAAGGCCCTTGTCGGTGACATCAATGATGGCAAGATCGGTATAAATGGTGTTCACCACATTCTTTCCGGTAAGGGGATAGGTGCACTCCTGCACGATTTTCGGTTCCCCTTCTTTAGTAGTGTGCCGGCTGATGACAAATATCCTGATGTCACCTGCCACCAGGTCCATGGCTCCCCCGACCGCAGGGATGGCTCCCGGAGCGCCGGTCGACCAGTTGGCCAGGTCGCCGTGCCCGGATACCTGATACGCACCCAGCACGCAGATATCAATGTGGTTGCCGCGGATCATGGTAAAACTGTCGGCATGATGGAAGTAGCAGGCGCCGGGAATGGCGGTCACATACTTCTTGCCGGCATTGATCAGTTCGGGGTCTTCCTGACCCTCTTCGGGTGTCGGACCCATGCCCAGCAGGCCGTTTTCGGTGTGGTAGATCACTTCGCGTCCCTCAGGCACATAACCGGCCACCAGTTCCGGCATGCCGATGCCAAGGTTCACGTAGGAGCCGTCGGGAATATCCAAAGCTGCCTTTTGAGCCATTTGACCAACACTCCAGCCTTTTTTCTCTTCTTTGCCTACCATGGATACCTCCTGTCTTCTGCTACAAGTTTCGATTCTTCGGCGGGTTTGGACACTTTAACCACTATATTGACAAAAATGCCGGGTGTGACCACGGTTTCGGGGTCAATATCACCCAGTTCGAGAATCTGTTTGGCCTGAACAATGGTGGTTTTTGCGGCTGTGCACATGATGGGCCCGAAATTCCGGGCGGTCTTGTTGTAGACCAGGTTGCCGTATCGATCAGCCGCCTTGCATTTGACCAGTGAGAAATCGGCCTCAAGGGCATGCTGCATTACGTAACTCCTGCCCTTGAATTCACGCGTTTCCTTACCTTCGGCCAGCGGAGTGCCGACAGAGGTGGGGGTATAAAATGCAGGGATGCCGGCGCCGCCGGACCGGATTCGTTCCGCAAGGGTACCCTGTGGCACGAGTTCCAGTTCAATTTCACCATTTTTATACAGCTCGGGGAATACTTTCGAGTTGGCGGTCCGGGGAAACGAGCAAATCATCTTTTTGACGCGGCGGTGGGCGATCAGTGCCGCCAGGCCCACATGGCCGCTTCCCGTGTTGTTACTGATGACCGTCAGGTCCTTTGCACCCTGATCGATCAGAGCATGTATGAGTTCGATGGGACTCCCTGCTTCACCAAACCCGCTGATCATCACAACGGCACCATCAAAAATATCCTCCACTGCTTCAGCCGGTGATGCAAATATTTTATTTATCATGTGTCAGAAATACATGTTTTGTGAGGGGGAATTGTTTTGTAAGTGGAATGTCACTGTAAGTGAAATGTCACTGTAAGTGGGATGTCGCTGCATGTGAAATGTTACTGCTTATGGAATGTCACTGTTCGTCGATTTTTTTCTGAAGGTTCCGCTCCAGGGTCTGCTCGATCTCTGCGAGCTCGTCTTCATAGAAATAGTTTTCCAATTCGTAGGGCTTCAGATTTTCAATAGTATTCTCTTTTTCGTCGTATTTAGCCAGGAAGACGCGATCCATCCACTCCATGTTCCGGGCCTCATTGAATTTGAGGACGAAGACCTTCTCGCCCCTGACTTCGGCGGTGCCGATCAGCGACACTTTGCCGGCCGATGAGGTCATGGTGATGTAGCGTGAAGGACGGTTGATGGATGGCAGCGTGCGGTAGACCTTGTTGAATATCTTCTCGATGTCGGCCAGCGGAGCGGTGAAGTAGTGGTGCTCGCCGGTCGGTCGCGCGCAGTACATCGAGTGGAAACCGACGCCGAGCATGCCCAGAGCCAGTCCAAGGTCGATCCAGTTTTGTGCGGAACGGTCCACATCCACCTTGCCCTTTTCGTCCTTAAACAGGCTGATATGATTCATGATGGGGCTCTGGCTGCGGATGGTCACGCCGTTGGCCCGCAGGCGGCGGATGGCGGCGATGGTGGACGGGTTGAGCACTTCGCGCGGGGTGGAGAAGTGGGCCATCCAGACGACCTGGACGCCGTTATCGTACAGCTTGCGGAAAATCTCCAGGTACGGGTCGTAGTCGCTGCTCAGGATCATCTCCGGGTGGAAGGTGAGCGCGCGCGAGCCCAGACGCAGGTTTTTGATGTGCATCAGCTCGTCGTCGTCGATCAGCGGCATCACATATTCGGCCAGGCGCTCGTGCGGGATATGGCCGGCGTCGCCGCCCGTGATCAGCATGTCGGTCACCTCTTTATGCTTTTTGAGGTACTGGTGGACCTGGGCGATGTCGGCCTGGACGAACATGTCCTCGTCGCCGCGCACCTGGGCGTGCCGGAAGCAGTAGGTGCAGAAGGCGAAGCAGCTCTGCGTGGTCTTGTCGAAGACCAGGTGGCAGGGTGGATATTTGTGCTG
>SLLP01000081.1 GCA_007133995.1 Balneolales bacterium | reverse complement strand
GCAAATCCGGCAGGTCCATACTTCCATCTCCAGGTGAATATTACAGAAAAAAATTACGGAATTCGTTGAACCGTTCATGTAATCATCCCGAAAACAATTATAAAAATGTTTCAGTCTATTTCATCTGTTTAAATGTCTGGATTTATGTCGTCAGATGTAATGCCATGACCGTATTTAATCATGCTCCTGTGTGACATAGCCATTTCATGTTTACATCAATGGTTTACTCATTGAAACAATGTCGGACGGTATACCTGTGGTAAAAGCTGGTACAAAAAGGGAATGATAATTTCGTTTTTTTATCGAAAGCTCTATGCGGAGAATCTGCCGCATATGCATTGGGCGACAGCGAGGAGCTTCGCGTCGGTAAGAAGGTGCCGGTGATCGGCAGTCCGCTTGGCCCGCTCTGGCCCATTCGGTTACCAAAGGCATAGTGAGTCAAAAAGGACGCACGGACCTTCATATACTCGGCGCCGATGATGCCGATTTCCGGCCGAACCACTATTGTGCCAAAAAAAACCATAATCCGTGGAAAAAATTCCATGCCAATGAAGTTCTCAAATGTGACATTATGTCCGTGAAATGGAGGATGAATCGGGACGCCAGGAGCTTTATAAATATATGACTATCAACGGTTAAATACTTCTGATATCTAAAACATCATGTCTGTGATACCAATTTTGCCCCCTTGCATTATCCCGTTAAAGTGATTTAATATTTAAGCCCAAGACAACAAACACACACCTGATGTATTACCGGATATTTCTGATGAAGAACTTGAAAAAAACGCAAAAATAAATTTCCGTGTCGGCAGGCGAGACCTCGATCCCCAAACGGATGCACAAGAACATAAAGAACTGATTGAAGAGGCCGGCCACACTATGTTACAGTACAGAGAAATCTATGTGGCCATAGAACGGGAGCCCTGGCTGCGGGTGGAATTGCAAAAGTTGATGGAGGTGCTCCATGGGGAGCAGCATAATGAGCATTCTCGTGATCGCAACGCAGGTGGATCCCGGTCTGACAAACTGCTGATCGCAGCAATGTTACCCTAACTCCGGAAACTGGAAGAACTGAATCGTATGCTCAATAAGTACGTAACCGTCAAAAATTGCCCTGAGGAATATTCACAAGTGTTAAAATAATCCAAAAAAAATATGGAAACTCCATTAACAGCTCAAGAAATTAAAAAGCAGGAAGATTTTGAAGAAGAAATCATCCCGCATTTTTATGCCACTTTCAATTATGCGCTTCGGCTTACATCGGATCCGAATGATGCCGAAGACCTTTTCCAGGACAGTGTTGTTAAAGCTTTTCGTTTTTTCAACAGTTATCGGAAAGGAACCAATGCACGAGCCTGGTTATACCGTATTGTGAAGAACTCCTACATTAATAACTATAGAAAGAATTCTCGTCAACCCCCGAAGGTTGATTACGATGAAATTGCTACCTATTACGAGACCATCCGAAGCGAACAAAGTGACACGACGGATTTACAGGCTCAATTTTATCGAAAACGATACGATGACGATTTCAAAAAGGCGCTGGATGAGATTCCTGAAGACTTCAGAACACAGCTGCTTCTTTGTGACGTAGAAAGTTTTACTTATGAAGAAATCGCGAATATGTTGGATGTTCCTATTGGGACCGTCCGCTCACGTCTTCACAGGGGACGCAATCTTTTAAGGGAAAAGATTAAAGAAATCGCCATAAAACGCGGTTATATGGAAAAATGAAAGTCATAGAAGATATTTCCTCTTTTTTTTGAGGCCCTCAACAGCTCACCAAACTATTTGTTTCTCAACAGGGAAGCAGATGGCTGGAAGTCGGAGATGTTCCCGGAGATAGAGGAACAGGGCAGCTAATACCTGGATTCCATGGGAAGCTATATATGTACCTGAAAATAATAAAGCCCTGTCGCCGGTCAGGACAACAGGGCTAAGAGAGATAAAAGTACCAGAGGTGGGACTCGAACCCACACGGCCGGGGCCACACGAGTTTGAGTCGTGCGCGTCTACCAGTTCCGCCACTCTGGCATAAATGCAAAATTACAAATTCCCTGTGCCAATTTACAACCGGAATTTACCAATAATATGCTGAAACCTATCGTTGAATATGAATGTTAGTATTGCAACAACGGCAAAAGCGGCAATTATCGCTTTAACTCGTTATCTTGCAATCCTACAATACCATAAATAAAGAACCGATTCGTGTCAGAAAACACAAAAAACAGAGAGAATAAGGACAAATCCCAAGGCAACCAGCCACAACAGCCGGCGCCTGGACCGTCACGCATCATGATATTCTATTTCCTGATTGCTGCGATCCTTGGAGTATGGATACTTTATTCTTATTACGGCGGTCAACTTGCACCAGATCAGATTCAATACAGTACTTTCCGTGGTGAATTAAAGCAGAACAACGTCAGTGAAGTCACTGTCCAGGGGGAACGTATTGAAGGCAAGCTAAAGGAGGCGTCCAGGCGACGTGCTGCTGATGGTGATACCATATCCTTTACCGAATTTGTCACCTACTTGCCTTCATTTGGAGATGACGAACTTATGGCGCTCCTGGAACAGAGTGATGTCAATGTCACCACCGTACCCGAGCGTGATAACACCTGGCTCTATTTTCTTTTCATGACCCTGCCCTTTCTGCTGATTGTGATTATTGCCATAGCATGGTATCGAAGAATGAACACCCAGGGGCAAGGTATGTTCTCCATCGGAAAAAGTCAGGCGAAGCTGCATCGTCCGGGTGATGGAAAAAGAACCACATTTGATGATGTTGCCGGCGCGGATGAAGCAAAAAGAGAGCTGCAGGAGATTGTGACCTACCTCAAAAATCCTTCTAAATTCGAACAACTTGGAGCAAAAGTTCCCAAAGGTGTGCTTCTATACGGAGCTCCCGGTACAGGCAAAACGCTTATGGCGCGTGCTGTTGCAGGTGAGGCCGGTGTGCCGTTTTACAGTATAACCGGCTCTGATTTTATGGAGATGCTGGTAGGTGTGGGAGCAAAGCGAGTGCGAGAAATGTTCAAAAATGCCAAAGAAGCCGCACCAGCCATTATCTTCATTGATGAGCTGGATTCCATAGGCCGCAGACGCGGAGCTGGTTTGGGCGGTGGTCATGATGAGCGTGAGCAAACCCTTAATCAGCTGCTTTCCGAGATGGACGGCTTTGAGACCAATGAAAGTGTGATTGTCATGGCCGCCACCAACCGACCCGATATCCTTGATAAAGCTCTGCTCCGCCCGGGGCGGTTCAACCGGAGGGTGGAAGTCGGACTGCCTTCGCAGGAAGACCGTATCAGCATTCTTGAGATCCATGCAAAAAACAAACCCATGGCCGATGACGTCGACTTTGAGAGCGTGTCACGCGGAACACCCGGCTTCAGCGGTGCCGATCTGGAAAACCTTCTTAATGAGGCAGCCATGTTGACGGCCCGTGACGATCGTAAAAAAATCTCACAGCGCGATATAGATATGGCGCGTGACAAGATTATCATGGGTCTCGAACGCCGTGGTGTGGTCCTTGAGGAAGAGGAGCGCCGGCTGCTGGCATATCACGAAGCAGGACACGCTATCGTAGCCGCCGCCCTTGATAATACCGATCCCGTTCATAAAGTTACAATTATTCCGCGCGGGCAAGCTATGGGTGTAACCCAGCAGCTACCGGAACGGGATCAGTATCTATACAGGAAGGAGCATCTCCTGGATCGACTTGCCGTCATCATGGGAGGAAGAGCCGCAGAACGAATGATATTTGATACCGCGACCAGTGGTGCTGAAAACGACCTGAAACAAGTCACCAAGCTGGCCCGTAAAATGGTGCTGGATTGGGGGATGAGTGACACCTTCCGTTACACAGCACTCGGAGGCCAGCGGGAAGAAGTGTTTCTGGGTGAACAGATGGGACATCAGCGGGAGTACAGTGATGAAACTGCCCGGGAAGCCGATAGGGCTGTTAATGATATTTTGAAAGAAGCCTATGACAGAGCTGAATCTGTGCTAAAGAAGCACAAAAAGGCGTTTGACAAGCTGTCGGAGCTGTTGCTTGAAAAAGAGGAGGTTCTCGGTAACGAAATCCTGGATCTGGTGGGAAAAAAACCCAGGGAACCCAAAAAAACAACCATCGCAGGCAGCATCGGAGGCCAAAACGGATCGCGAAATAACAAAAACAAACAAAAGAAAGAGAAACAAAAGGAAGAGAAGGAAAAGGAATCAGCTGACGGTGCATCCTCCAAATCTCAAGGTGAATCGTCACAAGATGGTGCTGCCGTTAAAACCGCCGGATCTGCAAAGTCTTCAGACAATAATTCCGGAAAAACCGGCAAAACCGGTTCAGGCAAGAGCGAGAAATCTGAATCAAATTAATGATGTAGAAAACGCCGGTTCAAGTGATTTGGTTTGTCACTTCACGGGATCAATCTGTTGCCCCGGTTTTCTCCAATCTTGAACGAACAGAAGCTATTATGAGAGTAAAAAGAGCAGCTATAACGGGACTGCTTGCAGTTTTGCTTGTGATAAGTCTGGTAGCAGCAGTTATTCTAATGCGCACTGTAAGTGCCGGCTATGATATCCCCGATACAGAGCATATAAGCTACACCGATATACCACAAGAGGATGCCGTTCAGAGACTGTCTCATGCCCTGCAATTCCGCACCATTTCCACGCAGGATAACCGCGAACAGTACCGGCATGAATTTGACGCATTTATTGATTTTATTCGGGACTCTTACCCGTTGATTCACGAAGAACTGGAGCTTGAGATAGTCAATAACTATACGATTCTCTTCAAATGGGAGGGATCCCGGCCAAATCTGTCCGCGGCCATGATGCAGGGACATTATGATGTGGTTCCCGTGGAACCGGGCACGTTCGAAGACTGGAGTTACCCCCCGTTCGAAGGTACAATAGCTGACGGATTTGTCTGGGGTCGGGGGGCTATTGATGACAAAAGCGGCATAATGTCCTATATGGAGGCAATTTCCTATCT
The DNA here is from genome assembly GCA_007133995.1 of Balneolales bacterium. GTDB lineage: Bacteria > Bacteroidota > Rhodothermia > Balneolales > Natronogracilivirgulaceae > SKNL01. The sequence goes on along the minus strand of SLLP01000081.1, from coordinate 42,682 downwards.
TCTTGAGCGCGGTTTTCAGCCGGAACGAACCGTCTATATCGCTCTGAACCACGACGAAGAGGTGGGCGGGCGCCAGGGAGCACGAAAAGTTGCAGACCTCATGCTCAAAAGGGAAATTGACATAGCGTTTTTAACCGACGAAGGAATGCCAATTGCTGAAAAAATTCTTGAAGGTCTCGAACATCCCATTGCCATGATAGGAGTTGCAGAGAAAGGTTATATTAGCCTGGAGCTGGAAGTGAATAAGGAAGGAGGCCACTCCTCCATGCCGCCAAGAGAAACCACCATTGGTGCGCTGAGTGCCGCCATCACCAATCTCAAACAGCAGCCAATGGAAGGTAGATTTGCGGGACTTATAAGGGAAACTTTTCAACCGCTCTTACCCGACCTGCCTTTCATTTATCGCATGGGACTATCCAATCTCTGGTTGTTTGGCGGGGTCATTGAGGAGCGACTGGGATACATACCTCATACCAACGCCGCCCTCAGGACCACCATAGCTCCAACCATGTTCCACGCAGGCATCAAAGAGAATATACTACCGCAGACGGCGCAGACCATCATCAACTTCCGGATACATCCCAATGACAGCGTTCGTGAGGTGCTGTATTACGTTCAGGAAACCATTGATAACGAAAAAATAGAGGTGCGTGTGCTTGAAGGAGCGCGTGAACCATCGTCTGTAAGTTCAACGTCATCGTTGGCATATCTGGACATGAAACAAACAATCCATGAAATTTTCCCTGACATTCCCGTTGCACCGGCCATGTTCCTTGCAGCAACGGACTCCCGCCATTTTACAGAAGTGACCGATAACCTGCTTCGATTCCGGCCAATCCGCGCAAGACCTGATGATCGTGGCCGGATTCATGGAACAAACGAGCGGATTGGAATAGATAACTACGCGGAAATGATCGCTTTTTACATCCGGCTGATCGAAAACACTACCACCGGGTTACAAGCCACAATATAATCAGCAGGACAAACAGCCAGGCCATAATCATGTTGCCTTTTTGCTCCGGCGGAAACTCATAGCCGCAGTATGGGCAAACTTCCTCTTCTCTCGAAGATTCCAGAGCGCAAGAAGGGCATTCACGCATTTTGTCTTTGGTTCCAAACATTCTGAAAGGTACGCATCCACACTCAGAAAATCACTTCGGCAATATGACTTGAGTGGTATGGAATCATTATCTTATTGTTGCAAGACAAGCTGTATTAACGGATCTCACTTAATTGAAATCGCTGGTTTTCATAGATAACAAAGACATCACCGATCCGGCTACCAATCTGGCCATAGAGGAGTATGTGCTTCGCTTCATGGATCCGAAAAACGACTACCTGATGCTCTATAGAAATGAACCGTCAGTGATTGTGGGACGAAACCAGAATATCCTGGAAGAGATCGATGACTTCTATGCCAGGAAAAACGGTATACAGGTGCTCCGCCGGTTGTCGGGTGGAGGTACGGTTTACCACGATCCCGGTAATCTCAATTTCAGCTTTATCACGTACTATGAGCAGTCACGTCTGCACAATTTCCGCTTTTTTAATGCACCGGTGGTGCGCATTCTTCGCTCGCTTGGAGTGCCGGCAGAGATGAACGACCGAAACGATATCCTGGCTGACGGAAAAAAAATATCGGGAAGCGCACAGTTTTCAAGTAGAGGTCGCATGATGAGTCACGGCACGCTACTCTTCAACTCAAAGCTGGAAGAAATCGAACGGATCCTTTCGGTTCCAATGAAGCAGATTAGGTCAAAAAGTCACAAATCGGTCCGCAGTGACGTTGCCAATATCACTGGTTTCCTGACTGAACCAATGGATATCATTGCATTTCGGGACCGTTTATTGCACGGATTGATTCCGGATGATCATGACCGCGCAGATTCCCGGTATACGCTGAGCATAAATGACCGGGATCGCATCCGCGAAATTCGTAATTCCCGATACCGCACATGGCAGTGGAACGTAGGACGATCTCCACGGTTTCGCATAACACGCTCACGCATTCTGAATGGCATGGTAGTTATGCTCAACCTGGAAGTGAAAAAGGGGATCATTGAAAAGCTGCATCTCGATGCTGCCCAATCGGACAATGCTGCCGGATCCCCCGGCGAAATCATACATAGTCACGCAGTCAGATCCATCCCCAACGTTACTGAACTCTCATCTATGGATATTGAGTCCGGAAGATATTTTCTTCAAAGGATCTGTGACCAGTTGACCGGCTTGCGCTATGATCCGGATATTATTCGCAATGCATTGGAAAACGGTAACCCGGAAGCAGATTCTTCCCAAATGAAAGCGGATGAAAGATTCATGACTGGAATTGCCGATCTGTTATACGGTGCTGATGAGTGATTGATCGATCTGAAACTCCTATCTCACAAATATCCATGAATCCGGATTAACCTCGATTCGTATTCGTGAAAGCTCTGTATCTGCCTGTTCACGTGTAGGATGACTGCTGTACACCACTACATGCAGATCACGTTCTGTGTCGGTTCTAATGGCGGCCCGGACAAAGCCTTCCGCCAGTAGCTGCTCCCGCAACCGTTCTGCGTTATCCCGATTGCGAAACACGCCTGCCACTATGAAAAATCGATTCTCAGCTGTATCCTGATCCTGCACAACAGTGGTTGTAGATGGTTCATCCGATTCTGATTGTATCATGTCCATGCGGTCCTGCAGGTTTTGAAGCTGTCTGTCATGTGATGCCAGTTGATCCTGGTACGTAGTGGTAAACAGGTGATTGAATTCGTTAAGCGTTTGATTTAGCGACTGAAGCCGCTCTGCAAACTGCTGTTTGATCCGGTCGCTACGTTCAAGCTCGGCTTTCATTCTGGAGATCTCGGCCTCCAATGCCGGTGAGGAGGCAGTTCCGGACCGGTAATCACCATCATGCCAGTCGGTATGACGAACACCGGTTCCCCCCAACTTCAGGGAGATGCCGACACTGGTGTTGACGAACGAGTCTCCGCCACTTATCCAGCCGGTATTCATACCGCTGCCGGGAATACGCTCGTAGCCGTCAAGAAGGTCACTGTCTGAATGATTGAGCTCGGTCTGAAGAAAGAGATCGATCCGGTTGCTGACGCGAAATGCTGCTCCGATACCGGCCCGCAGAATCATTGCCATACCAGTGTAATTTTTGGCAGCATAACCCGGGTAATTCAGGTTGTTTACTCTCACATCCGACCTCAGCAGATTAATGCCTGCCGTGGTGTACATTGCAAATCTCTCGGTTGCTCGCGATGAGCCCGAGAACATTCGAAGCACGTTTACCCTTGTTCCGAGGCCGGTGATGAAGTAGTCATTGGTAAAACCGGTTTGATTCATGATCTCATCGGATGCGCTGAATTGCCCGGCTTCAAAAGTGCCGTAAAATGAAATCATCGGGCTCATGGAGTACCGCAGATTAAACCCTCCCTGCCCTGTAATCCGGGAGTCAAAAGTGAAATGCCCGGATGTTACTCCACCTTTTAAATCCAGGTTCCAACGGCCAGGTTGTTCTTCAGCCCACACTCCGGATACAGACAGTAAGATCAAAAGCATTAAGGTTGATGCGAATATGACAAAATGCTTCATCTAATCATCAGTTTCATTTAACATAGACCCATGACTCAGGATTGGTCTCCGCTCGTATTTTTTGCATTTCCTGCAGTGCTTCTTCCCGCGTCGGATGACCACTGTAATTTACAAGATAGTAATTTCTCCTGCGGTCTTTTTCGATGCTTGCCTGATCGAATCCCGCGTTTTCGATCTGACGCAATGCGCTTTCGGCTCTTTCCATACTGCTGAATACCGCAGCAACGACAAAGAATCGGCTTTCCCTGGTCTCATCGCGGCGTATTTCCGCTGTATCCGTAATGTCGTTGATGTCGGACTGCATCAGATCAAGCCGGTTTTGCATACTTTCCAACTGGTTTTCGTAACGTTCAAACTGGTCTTCATGTGCGGTGTTGATCAGATGACTGAACTCATTGAGCGTCTGATTCAACGACTGAATTCGCTCTCCAAGCTGCTCCTGCCTCCGCTCTTTCTGCTCCAGACGTGCCTGCATGCTGGCCAGATCAGCGTGAAGCGATTGTGACATCGGCACCGAGTGATGATCCCTTTGGTACCAGTCGGTATGTCTTGTATGACTGCGGCCGAACTTGAGTGTGATGCCGGCACTGGTGTTGACAAAGGAATCGCCACCGGTAAATCGACCCGTGCTGCCACCGTCGATACGTTCATAACCATCAAGGAAATCACTGTCGGAATGGTTGAACTGGGCCTGCACAAAGAAATCCACTCTTCGATTGATCCGGTAACTTGCACCTGTGGCAATGCGGAAAACTACCGCGTTGACCCTACTGTCTCTGCTCCTGTAACCGGGTGCCTGGGTGTTGCTGACATTCAAATTACCCCTCATTAATCCAATTCCGGTTGAGGCATAAACACCGAATCTGTCGGTGACCGAATTCGGACCGGAAAGCATGCGGAGAATATTCATCCGGGTACCAACCCCTATGGTAAAATAGTCATTCTCAAATCCATAGGGTCCCTGCATGGAACCCCCGGAGCGAAACTGACCAAACCCCATATCTCCGTGAAACGAGGCGACAGGATTCATTGAGTAGCGGACATTGATAGCTCCCTGAGCCGTAGTCTTTGAGTTGAAAGTGAACGATCCGGTTGTGATGCCACTCATCAGATCAACGCTCCAATGCGATGGATCGTCCTGCGCCTTAGTCTTTGAAATGATAAATAAGACCATCAAGAGAGTAGTAAAAATCGTTTTTTTCATAGCAGCTAGTTTTTCGGATAGTTTTAAATTCTGATAAATCAACGGATCAAGTAATTACCACCACGGGTCGTCTGATCCGCGCTCATCACCTTCAGTATGTGCAGTTATCATGAGCCATGCGTGCTCTCCCACCAATACGGCTCATCCTTCAACCATTTGTCAAACCATGACAATATAGCATCTTTCCACTGTATATACTTGCTATAATTCACAATATGGTGATCCTGGTCATCAACCGCCACAAAGGCAACCTCTCTGCCAAGTAATTTCAGCGCTGTAAACATCTGAAGGCTTTCCCCGGGCGGAACATTGGTATCCGACATTCCGGTAACAAGGAGCAGGGGGGTATGGATGCGGTCAGCCATGAAAACGGGACTATGATCCACGTAGATATCCTGACGGTTCCAGGGGTAGCTGCCGGCTGTAGCCACTCCGCTGTATTGGTAGCCCCAGAACCCTTCTCCCCAATAACTGGCGAGATTGCTGATGCCCGCATGAGATACTGCCGCAGCAAAAATATCGGTCTGCGTAAGCAGATACATGGTCATGAATCCGCCATAGGAGGCACCGATCGCCCCGACACGCTCGCGGTTGGCGTAAGGATGATCATCCAGAAACCTCCCGACACCTTTGATGATCTCATCTCCTGCAATCTTGCCCCAGTCGTTGACATGTCGTGCCGAAAACTCCTGGCCAAATCCTGTTGCTCCGCTCGGCTGCAATACATACACCAGATAGCCTTTTGAAGCGTACAGTTCTTTGGGATAACGACCCGCAAAAGAACGTGAGACAGGAGAGGTACCCCCGTAATAATACACAATGACAGGATACTCACCGCTATCTTCAAAATCGGGAGGATAGTAAACATGGCCGTCAATCTCATCGCCGAAATCATTGGTAAAGGTCCATGGCCTGACCTCACCAAACCGAATGTTGCTGTAAGCTTCAGCGCCGGGGTTATAAAGCAGCCTGGCCTCCGGATTGCGCCGGGTGAAATCAATGACCCAGGCCTTTGGCGGATCAGATGCACCCGATCCGGTAAAGACTCCCACAGATCTGTTTTGAGCAACATTGAGTCTGCCTGCGACATCCGGACCAGTTTCATATTTACGGAATCGCCGGGTTCGGGTATCGTAACGGTAGATCACCTCGTATGCTCCTTCCGTGGCAACGATGTAGATATACCTTCCGGTTTCATCCCAGTGGGAACTTGAAACAGAGGGATCAAAATCTTTTGTAACAGGTTCTACGTCGCCATTTTGACGGTCGTAGAGATACAACTGGGTATCATAGCCATTGGCTGTAAGGGTATCCGGAACATTGACACCCAGCCCGTCAAATTCATTCGGGCCACCGGATATCATAATCCGGTTTCCATCAGGTGAAAACTGTGCACTTCCTCCAAAATTGAGCATAAACAGCGAATCCGTATCCATTGTCTCCAGATCCAGTATCACATATTCAACCTTCCCATAGGGGCGTTCGTCGTAATTCTCATGTCTGCGCAGGAAAAGGATTTCACGTCCGGATGGATGGATACTGCTCAGGGATGTAGACAGCAGTCCGGCTGTCAACCTTCGTTTAGTGCCATTAGGTAATGATAGCTGATAAAGGAATGATCGTGTGTGGTATCCGGGTCTTCTGTCTTGCAACCCGTGATAACGAACCACTCCGTTTTCGCCCGGTTCGTGACGCTCACGAATACTGTATATGACATATGAGGCATCCGGTGACCAACGATAACCTGCAAACTCTTCCATACCCTTCAGAATCCGTTTTTTATAGCCCGTATCCAGATCCACAACCCACAAATCAGTGCCATTGTTACCAGAAGTAGTGTAGCTGAAGCGTCGCCCGTCCGGTACCCAACGCATGCCCGTTATGGTCATTCCACCGGCGTACCGGCGGAATAGTGATCCATCTGAGACTTTTCGAATGTCGATGTGTGTCTCGGTAGTTCCGTCCGGAGGCAGGTCGCGGCGCACGTGTACGGCTGCCAGGTCGCCATCCGGACTTATTGACACTCCGGCTGGTCGAGGGGCATTGGACAGATCACGCAGCATAACAGATCTCGCAGGGTCAATCCCGCTGAAAAGTGATCCGGAATGCTCACCGGCATCCAGAGTAGCATGAAGTGACCAGTCACTGATTTTGGAACCGGCGGGATGAATCAGCTTTACCAAAATCAGATGTTTGCCACGCTTCATATCCAGTTGATGATTCAATTCGCCCGGACTATCATCATCTCCGGTCTCGGTGGTTTTCTTTGCAGCTATGGATTTGCCGTTGAAAAAGGCGCGGATCATGCCACGGCTTTTCAGCGTGATGGATGTGGTCAGAAACCGGTCCGCTTCCAGCCATACTGCAACCCAGACCACATCATGGTAATGATCTGTGGCTCCCGGCAGAAACAGGCTGCCGTCGTCATCGGCAGTTCCACGACTCCATGTCAGTCGCTGATTCCGAGACCATATCACCGGTGTCCCCTCTTTGGGATTCCAATCAGAATACATGGCCAGATCGGAATCCAACAATTGCTCCACATCCCATGTACTCCCGTCTATGCCCGGCACATCATGGTAAACCGGATTGTTCTGGTGCATCGGTCCCAGCTGCAGCCACTCCTCAATTGCGATGTCACTGTTATCTGCGGCTTGTATCCATGCCGGACAGATCAGAAGAAAAAGTACTATTATAACGATAAAGTAGATGTGCTTCATGGTGTTGAATTTTATGTGATGATAAATTATCAAGTATAAAATGGGCAAGAGACGGAATATTTTAAATCGCTTTTTCCTGAATCTCTCTGAGTTTGGACAAGGCACGTGTACGAAGGTCCTTGAACTTTGTCGGAGGAAGCTCGCCATTGGTGTACTGCAGATGAAGCCATATGAGGTAGGTAGCCATAACATCTTCGTAGCAATAGTGTTCGATACGGTCCAGCTCCCCGAGCCGGTACATGTCAAGCACTTCGTTACCCTCCCCGGTAACCTTGACCGGTATCCCGATCAGCGTGCCTATGTGTTTGAGTTTCGGATAACTGCTTGCCCCGAAATTGCTGAACTCATCCATAAGATCAAGATTTTGTTTGCTGAACCGGTACCGGATATCATGAGTATTCAACCGCGGCGGCAGCTGCAGCCCGTGCTTGAGCGCACGGTACGTAACCAGAGGCAGATCAAATCCCTTGCCGTTGTGGTGTATGACCCCAAAGTCCTTATAGGTGCTGAGGGTATCAATGAGCGCCATGATCCCTTTCCGTTCGTCCATCCCGCTCCAAGCCACTTTTTGCTTTGGCTCCCCTGAAGCGGTGACCCACAAACCGACCCAGGATACCATCTGGTGATACATGGGGGGCAGAAAACCGGATTTGCCGCGCCCGAATTCCTCAGCGGCAAGCTCAAGTAGAGCTTGTTCGTCCTCCGGGGAATTTTCAAGCAACTCTCTCAGAAATGGAATGTCCGGTATGGATTCGATATCAAATACAAAAAACATAGCTTTAAGATAACATGGTATTGGCAGTTTTGTGGAAAGGCACCTTGTGCTGTCGTTCTAGTGGGAACGCTCACCGGCACGATTTTCCCTGAACAGCTCTTTGGTTATAGTAATGTCATCATGATGTGCAAGAAGATACATGATTTTTGTGACGCATGCTTCTGTAGTCATGTCACCTGCAGAAAGTGCCCCCATTTTTTTTGCCAGGCGCCCACCTTCGTATTTGCCAAGGTCCACCTCATCATATACCGCCTGCGAGGTAATGATGACAATGCCGTCATTGGACAGGTAGCGCTGAAGCCCGGGAATAAGTGTCTGATTTTTCCCGGCAGGAAGGTTCCCACTGCCAAAAGCTTCTATGATGAGTGCCTTCGCCTCGGTGGAGTCTGCAGGAAGAGAACGGTCAAAATCCATGCCTGGATACAGCTTGAGCAACCGGATCCTCGGGTCGAACCGGGCATTGTTGCAAAAGGTGCCGGTACCAGGCCGGTAGTGAGAACGGATCTCCAGCTTCAATCCGAATTCCGCAAGCACCGGATGATTGGGTGATGCAAACGCGTCAAAGTCACCGATACTGATCTTTGTGGCACGGTTGCCGCGGTAGACCCGGTCATTGAAGCAGATGCAGACTTCCGGAATATTCAGGGTGGCCAGTTCCACCGAATTGATCAGATTGCGGCGCGCATCGGTACGGCGATTGCTCAGCGGGACCTGGCTTCCCGTAAATACCACCGGTTTGGAGAGGTTTTCAAAGGCAAAGGAGAGAGCGGATGCGGTATACGCCATGGTATCGGTTCCATGGAGCACAACGAAACCGTCAAAAGCATCATAATGCTCTTCTATCGCAGCAGCAAGTTTCACCCACATTCCCGGAACCATATTGGAGCTGTCTTCCAGAAACAGAGTTATAGACTCCAGATCTGCTATTTCCTGCAAACCCGGCACCTGGTCCTTAAAAAAATCCAAATTGAATGAAGTACTCGTTGTGGCACTATCTGTCTGACTATCATGAAGTTGCATGGCAATGGTGCCACCTGTGTGCAGGATAAGAATGCGTTTCATTGTAAATGCTTACACCATGTTATTGCCAAAAGGTTTCCAAAAAGTTACTTTGCGCTACAATACTTTCTAAGCGTAGTTAATATTTATTTACGCTTCTAACCAAATTAATACGAAATAATTTATAATTCCGAAAAAGGTTGCGAATCTGCCTTTAACTCAAATGGAGCTTAACTCATGAATGTGTATCAAACCCAAAAGATCAGAAACATCGCACTGCTCGGGCATTCCGGCTCGGGCAAGACCACCCTCGCAGAAACCATGCTTTTCGAGTCCGGATCAATCAAACGGCGCGGATCGGTCGAGGAGTCCAATACCATGTCAGACTATCATGCTATTGAAAAAGAGAAACAGAAGTCGGTTTTCAGTTCATTTATGCATCTTGACTGGCGCGGAACCAAAATCAATCTGATCGACACCCCCGGGACCGCTGATTACGTTGGTGAGGTGGTTAATGCACTCAAGGTGGCAGATGCAGCCGTGTTTGTGCTGGATGCAGAACACGGTGTGGAAGTAGGCACCGAAATTCTCTGGAATATCGTTGCAGAAATGAACAAACCCGCGTTCTTTATTGTCAACAAGGTCGACCATCCCAATTCCAATTACCAGATGGTCGTGGATCTGTGCAAGGAGCGCTTTGGGCGCGAAGTGGTTCCTGTTCAGTACCCTTATGAGGAGGGAGAAGGATTCTCTGCCATCATCGATGTGCTCAAAATGCAGATGTATGAGTTCTCAGAGGACGGAGGCAAGCCAGACAAGCTCCCCATCGCTGACTCCCAGAAATCACAGGCTGACCTGCAGCATAATGAACTGATTGAAGCCGTTGCCGAAAACGACGAATCTCTGATGGATCTCTATTTCGAGAAAGGTCATCTCGATGAAGATGAAATGGTGGAGGGTCTGCAAAAGGCGATACTTCAGCGCCAGGTTTTTCCGATGTTCTGCCTCTCCGCTGAACGCAACATGGGTTCCGGACGTGTGATGGGCTTCATTGACAACGTGCTGCCCAACCCGCTGGAAGCCAACCCCGACAAAGATGCCGACGGCAACAATCTTGCCGTCGATGTTGATCAGAAACCGCTGGCCTTTCTGTTCAAGACCATTTCCGAAGAACATGTCGGTGATCTTACCTTTCTGAAAGTCTTCGGAGGCACTCTCAAAACCGGTTCTGACATGATCAACCACGCCAGGGGTACAACCAATCGGCTCGGCAACCTGTTTTTGACCCAGGGCGGTAAGCGGGTGGATGTTTCCGAAATCAATGCCGGTGATATCGGCGCTGTTGTGAAGTTGAAAGATGGCGCGGTGGGAGATACCCTGCGTGACAAAAGCATCGATATCGGCATCGCAAAAGTGAAATATCCGGAACCCACCGAGCGAATGGCTGTCCGATCGAAAATAAAAGGCGAGGAGGAAAAAATCGGCGCCGCGCTCAATCAGCTGCAGCGCGAAGACCCATCGCTCCAGGTAGAAAACAGCATGGAGCTCAGACAGATTATCCTGAGCGGACAGGGTGAGGAACATTTGAATGTCGTCCGGTATATGCTGGAGCATCGCTTCAAGCTGAACCCCGAATTCTATGAGCCGGGTGTGCCTTATCGTGAAACCATTACCAAAGCAGTCAAATCGCAGTACCGCCATAAAAAGCAGTCTGGCGGCGCCGGACAATACGGCGAAGTCTTCTTATACCTCGAGCCATGGGAGGAAGGCATGCCCCCGACGCCGGATGTCAACGTCAGGGATACCCAGGAAATTGATCTGGAATGGGGTGGAAAGCTGATGTTCCAAAATTGTATCGTCGGTGGTGTGATTGATGCCCGTTTCATGCCCGCTATCCTGAAAGGAGTCATGGAAAAAATGGAAAACGGCCCGCTTTCCGGCTGCCGGGCAAGGGATATCCGCGTCTCGGTTTATGACGGATCTATGCACTCGGTGGATTCCAACGAGGCTGCTTTCAAAACAGCAGCACTGATGGCGTTCAAAAATGGATTTCTTGAAGCGAAACCCCAGCTACTGGAACCTATTTATGAGATTGAAGTCACCGTACCCGCAGAATATATGGGAGATGTGATGAGTGACCTTGCCCCGCGTCGCGGGCAGGTACAGGGTATGGATTCCGAAGGAACCTTCCAGAAAGTAAAGGCCGTTGTCCCGCTGGCCGAGCTCTATCGGTACGCGACCCATTTACGCTCTATGACGCAGGGAAGGGCAACGCACAACCGCAAGTTTCATGGATATGGGCCGGTGCCCCATGAAATCCAGGAGCGTATCATGAAGGAAACTGCTGAAAAAGAGGAACTATCCTGATATTCCCGCTTTGCTGACCCCGGTCGGTCTGATCGGGGCGGTGAAGCACCCGCCTGCTGAATCGGCCAATGAATGAATGTCTCCTAATCACTGCAGCTGCTGCCGTGGAGCATACCGTGGTGGAAGCTCAAACGGTCGCTCCAGGGAAACTGGAGGAAGTCTGGGCTCAATGGGTTGATCCGGACGCAGCGGGCGCGTCTCGGGGTCCCACGCAAATCCCTGAAGTCTGCGTTCCGCGATGCCCGGATTCTCTTCGAAAAAGGTGCCGTCTACATTGTGACGGGCAATCACATCCTCGAGCTCACCCTCTACGAAATCCAGCCTGATAAAATCAGCCGTCATCTCGATTGCTCCATCGGCAGTGTCATCTGAATCCTTGACGAAGTAAAGAACATTGCCTCTCGGATATACTTGCATATAGGAAACCGACCCCTCGTCGAAACGAATGAAAAGAGTGTCGCCGGTGATCTGATTTAAGCGGTCAAGGGTGGTGTCCCTCTGAACCGCGAAAGAGCGCTCGTATGATTCCAGATACCGTACACTATCCTGTTCCAGCTGAATGTGGATGAAGGGGCCGGTAAGCTGCATCTCCTCATACCAGAGCCTTGGACTGCCTCTCAGTATGAAATGCTGAAGCCCGTCATCATAATGGGCCGTATCGGAAAGGCTGCTGTAGGATTCAGTCCAAATATGCACTTCATCATAGGCAGTGAATGTATTTATGGTATCCTTCTGGTTCACCTCCAGCCAGTCAGCCCACAGGAAGGTCGTATCGGTCATATCTTCACTGATGCGTCTCATCCTGCTGCCCCCCTCAACACGCCGGTACCCGGTGGAATCCGAAAGCACAAAAGACCCCGTGAGCCTGGTGCGATTCTCCAAATCATCGAGATAAACCCTGCCATGAAGCTCATAATATTCATCGCCCCGCCTGGTAAACATGCTGTCTGCCTCAATGTACTGCAGGGAATCAGCCACCTGCACATTGCCGCGGAAAATCGCACTGTCAAGCGCATTGTAATAATATCCCGAATCGGCCAGCAGCACCCCACGATCGTCCTCCAGCCTGAGCTGCTCAGGAAACAGGGCGATTTCAGTGATAAAACTGTAAAACACCTCATCACTGAACAGCAGAACGTTTTCAGACTGCATGATCACCCGCCCCTCGAAAAGTGCAACCTCTGAAACCAGATCGTAGGTGGCCCTGTCGGACCATATCTGTTCACGTTCGGATGTGATTTCGATGTTTCCCCATGCCCGCAGCTCCTCCCTATCCATATAGTGCCAGGCGCTGTCGCAGAGAATAGTGAAGTCATCCGTCTGAAGGGATACATTGCCCGTGAGTTTTCGAATCCGACCCTCTTCGGTGACAATCCCTTCGAGTTCATCGGATTGGATAATACGCACCCGGTTTTGAGCATCAGAAGATTCCGCCCACAGTATCAGCATGCCGAACAGCATCATGATCTTGATAAAAACCGGTATAATCCATGTGTCTTTCATACGAAATATTTCAATATCGCCTTACGGATCGGTTTGGTCCAGTTCAAATTCACCCGTTACTTCCGTGAGCCGATAGGAGGAGAGATCATCGGTCCCTGAGAGACCATATCCTGTAATACTGTCATTCCTGGTTACAATAATCACAAAATCCGGAGTGTATATAGAGCGGTTTTGTTGTGACCACTCCAGGTAGTCGGTTCTCAGCCGCCTGCCATCCCTGGTGGTTACGAATACATTGTCGCTGAAATGAAATTCTGAATCATGGCCCAGGTAGCGTGCCGAATGACTTGTAACCACCGTCTCCACATTACCGTCGTCATCAAGTACGGTGACTTGAACCGAATCGCGAAGTTCGGTTTCACTGCGTCCTTCACGGGTGAAGGTAGCGGCGAAGGGAGCCTGCACTGTTACGATTCGTCTGCCATCTTCAATAAGTTGCATCCGGATATTATGCGATTCAGTGACGGAGAGAAGGGAATCCGCCATGGCATCTCTTACCCGCTCCCGGTCATAATCAGACAAGTCTGTGCATCCCACCCATAAGGCAAGGAGAGCTGCCATAATGATCACCGTTGTAGAGATATTGGGCGACATAGTCTTAAATTGTCCCGAAAATACGGTCGCCGGCATCACCCAGTCCGGGAACAATGAACGCATCGTGATTGAGCCGCTCATCAATAGCCGCAGTGACAATGGATACATCGGGGTGCTGATCCTGTATACGCCGGATGCCTTCTGGTGCTGATATAAGGCATATGAATCGGATATTTTTGGCGCCCTTGCTCTTCAGGTATGAAATGGAATCACTGGCACTGCCGCCGGTTGCCAGCATTGGATCCACCAGCAATACATGATGCCTGGCAATGTTGTGGGGTATCTTTGAGTAGTAATCAATGGGTTGATGCGTTACTTCATCACGATACATGCCCAGATGGCCAATCTTTGCTTCTGGTATGAATTGCATGACCGCATCAACCAGACCCAGTCCGGCACGCAGAATCGAGACCACGGCAATCTCGGTATCAAGCTCGTATCCGTTGGTAACCTGGATTGGGGTTTCCACCTTGACCTTCTTGAGCGGAAGTCCCTTGAGGGAATGATAAGCCAGAATGATGGCAATTCGCCCTAGCGCTGACCGGAAAACCATGGGTGACGTATTTTTGTTTCGCAAAATAGTCAGATCCCGAGCCACAACAGGATGATCCACCAGCGATACATTTTTTAAAGATGCCATAAACAAATGATTTCAGATCCGGCAGGATGTTTTCGCCGGAGTGTCATGTAATGAACGTGTTTTCAGGATGATTTAATGCGAAAAAAATTATTAATTCGGGAACCGGCACAAGGAATCGACAATGTTATGTCGGATAGGTATCGAAGTACTTTTTTGTAGCTTTGTAGACGACACCGGAGAGGGCAAACAAACCAATCAGGTTCGGGAAGGTCATCAATCCCAGCATGATATCACCAAAAGTCCAGACCAGTCCAAGCGTAAGGACAGCCCCGGCAAAGTGCATTGCTACATACATCAGACGGTAATAAAAAATTGAGCGGTCGCCAAACAGGTAGTGTATGGAGCGCTCGCCATAGTAGCTCCAGCTGATGGATGTGGATATTGCAAAAAGAAACACGCAGATCGTTACAAGATATTGTCCGCCGGGGAAAAGGGGTGACAGACCCACTTCAAAAGCTGCCGCTGTAAGAGGCGCCCCATTCTGAATCACAGCGGTGTTCAGATGCGTGAATTCGTTGTCGTCAAGATCAACGGCAACCGCAACACCATCCATAATGGTTATCGACCCCTTGAAGAGCGCCAATCGTGCAGCATCAGTGTAAATAGTGTCAACATCAAAACCGTAATACGTGAATGAACCCTCAAGGGGTAAACCATCCTCAATGCGAAGGGTCATCGGCACACCCGGTTCATATTCAACATCCCGGTGGGACTCGTTATCGATCACATAGGTCACTTCCGGATGATTGAGATCGAGATGGGCGGGATGATGGGCTTCCCAGGAGCCGGTAGTGATAATGACCAATCCGGTCATAGTGCAGATCACAAGGGTGTCGACAAAGGGGCCCAGCAGGGCTACGACACCCACCTGCACCGGTTCATCGGTCTTGGCTGCAGCGAGCGCAATAGGAGCAGATCCCTGTCCCGCTTCATTGGAAAACAGACCGCGCCGGATACCCCAGACAAACGTCATCATAAATGCACCGGATCCAATACCAAAGGCGCCAGCCTGAGGATTGAATGCCGATGTAAATATCAAAGCAAGAGATGACAGGAGTTCGGTGTGGTGAAGCAGCAAAATAACTATGGCACCACCGATATACAGAACAGCCATGACAGGAACCAGACGCGCAGCCACCAGGCCTATACGCTTGATGCCGCCTATAATAACCAGAGCCACTGCAGTTGCTGTTATCAAACCCGTGAGAATCTTGGGGATGCCAAAAGCACTTTGCATCGTGTCGGCAACCGTATTGGCCTGAACACCATTGCCAGTCAGGAAGGAGCAAATCACGGCAAATGATGCAAAGCAGACGGCAAGCCATTTCCATCGTTTACCCAGCCCGCGCTCAATATAATACATCGGTCCGCCCGAAATAGATCCATCGGCATTGGTCCTGCGATAAATAGTGCTCAAGGTGCATTCTGCGTACTTGACAGCCATCCCGAAGACGGCAGTTACCCACATCCAGAAAAGAGCGCCGGGACCGCCGAAGTGGATTGCCAGTGCAACTCCTGCAATATTCCCGATACCAACCGTTGCCGAAAGCACCGTACTGAGAGCCTGGAAATGGCTGACATCACCCAGGAGATTTGTTCCATCGTAACGCCCGGACAGTACCTTGAGTCCATGACCGAATTTGCGAATTTGGATGAATCCCAAACGCAGTGTTATAAAAAGACCGAAACTGAGCAGGGCAATAACCATGACAGGCATGATTTCCGGTGTATTCCAGACCAGCTCCTCAAGTGTGTAGATAATCTTCTCAAAAACTACCATATTGCTGTAATGATATGATATATTGTTGTTTACAGAAATGACTGGAATCGACAGGCGACCTCTGAATCGCAGGAATGCTGTGCAGATCAGATACCAAAGAAAATTATAGGGCTTTTTTGACAGACAAAAAAAAGAGAATAAGGCACTTCAGCAGTTTTTTACACTTTTTTCAAATTACGGGAACCCTCAGGCAAATATATTGTTATTTGTATTCAATATCGTACATTGAGTAATCAAATGAGTAGCAACTCTTTCCAACCAAACCCCTTACATTATGACCAAGGCAGATATTGTAGAAGTGATCTCATCCAACACCGGAATAACCAAAATCGAAACCGAAGCTGTCGTCAATGGATTTCTGCAGACCGTCATTGAATCCATGAAGCGAGGTGAAAATATCGAGCTGCGCGGATTTGGAAGCTTCAAAGTGGTCAAACGTGCCCGCCGCATTGCCCGTAATCCAAAAACAAATGAAGAAGTAATAGTACCTGAGCAGTACGTTCCGGTACTGAAAGTTTCAAAGGACTTTAAACATGCGGTTAATGGTCAGTTAAGCAGTTGAAATTCGCTGACTGGCGTTTGATCTGAATTACAGTGTATATTTCGAATATCCGACATTCCTTTACTGGAGTGCCGGATATTTTTATTTTGAACAGTAAAAGGCATATCAATCGGCACCATGTTCAACCGTTGGTTTTTATCTGTTGTTATTACCCTTACCCTGGCTGGCTTAGGTCTGGCCATATATCTCGATGCTCAATGGAACATTTTGGAGAGCGAAGTGGATTCATTACCTGCCCGCGAAGCTGCAAAAAACTCAACCGAATATGTTGAATCAGAAGAACAAAACGTCCTGCGTGAACTTACCGAAACCGATGAGCGTCGCATATTCCACATCAATTCAGTCCTGGATACTCTCACAGACACAAGAGATCGCCTTCCATATTATGGGGAGCTAATTTTGGTTCATACAAAAGCAGGGGAATACGAAAAGGCTGCTTTTTGGGCTGAAAAAAGAGCTCTTCAAACCGAACATTTCTCTGATTTCATGCATGCCGCAAGTCTTTATTTTTCGGTGGCGCAACAGGAAAATGACGAGGCGTATGCAAAAGAGTCAGCATATAAGGCGAAAGAGATGTATATTGGTGCCCTTGATGTCAAACCGAATGACCCGGATGTGCTGACAGATCTCGCCGTTGTTTATATGAGCCTACTGCAGCCTGACAAGTCATACGCCAAGTTAGAAAAGGCGCGCGAGGTGGATCCAGAACATATTCGTGCCCATTTTAACACCGGTGTTCTGTTGCACCAGATTGGTAATATTCGTGAAAGTATCCCGTTTCTGGAACGATCGCGGGTATTGGCGGAAAACTCGGACTGGGAAGCGATAGTACAGAAATACCTGGATCGTCACCATCATGAAATTTATCACAATTAAAAACGACTAAAACCTGATAGTATGCCAAGCGGAAAAAAGCGTAAACGCGCAAAAATTGCCAAGCACAAAAGGAAGAAAAGACTTCGCAAAAACAGACACAAGAAGAGGTAGCGGAATCTCTGTTTTCTGTTTTATGTATCGCAGCGGCAGGGAGATCCGTTCTCGGCCGCTGTGGTACAGTGGTACAAACCGGCAGAACCGGTGTTTGTCATCACCAAACGCTTTCAGGCCGCCTTTTCCAGCGTGCGCATTGCAATTTTTATAATTACATCCGTTCGCTGCAGCAGTAACTGAATATTCTTCTCGAGATGCGCGTGTATATCGTTAAGAGACTCGAATGAGTCAAGGTTAAATTGTGAATAGGATATCAGGCTCATATCCGTCACATATCGGCCGTTGATATCCCCCTCAATCTCGACATGCCAACGTGTAATGAGACTTTCCTCTGTGAAAACCCGTTTAAGTTCTGCATTGATATACTCCATCCAGTCGCGGGCTGCCTCCATTCGGCGATTACCGATTGTTGATTTTAGTTTTTCATAAAGGGACTGCTCATCTAAGTACCAAATTGTCTCCACGTCGATATAAGGTGATACGCTGTCTCTGTGGTAGGCGTTGTCCTTGAGCAGGGGGTGCTTCTCCATTCCCGGCAACTGTTTGGCCAGGCATGCCTCCCGGAATTTGTCCCAGTCCAGATTAATAACCAGTCGGTTTACATGGTTGGATCTGTTGGTCAAATCAACGCCGATTTCAAGCCCGGTAGCATTTATTTTATCTTCGTTCCACACCCGGAACTGATCTATATTTATAGCTCTCCTGGCAAGCCGTGCCTCCATCTGGTTCACGATGGCACTGAATATAGGGTAATTCATAATAAAACTGATTTTATTTTGAAAGCGCTACGAGAACAGCAAAATTAACGTATGAATAATTACTATACTTTATTATGTCTGGTTGCAGAGCTAAGATACGAAATTTTTAATAAGGAAGTCATCGAAGTATGGTCCAATCGAAAGGATCAGATCGACTTTTTATTATCATCTCATAGCTTGGTGAAATTAACTTTTTCAGTTACATCACCGATGACCGCTCTATTTCTCGACAGACGTGTCGCCGTGCCGTCTCGCGATGCCGCATCTTTTTTTCCGGATCTTAAGGGACAGAGGATAGCCAATGTGGAAATGCCCTCTCCGACTGATCGGTACATCCGCGTCACATTCAAAGATTCGGATTTTGAGCTGCTCTTCAAACCTTTTTCAAGTCAACCCAATGTCTTTTTGATTCGCAAAGGAATCATAATTGAAAGTTTCAAAAATGATGCCGCACACAAGGGGAGACCGGCGCCTGAAATATCCTTTACCGACACATCGAATGATGCCGTTAGCTTTCCGGATATGGATGATACACTGCCCTTGAAAAAAAAGATTGTCGCATTGGACAAACGTTTCCCACGTGGCCTCATCGATGATATAGCTGTCACTTGCTCCCTGGAATCCGCAGGATTGCCGGAGTTAAAAGATAAACTTGATGAGCTCAAAGATCTGCTTGTGCATCCTTCTGCGATTTCAATAACCGCCGGAGGTAATTTGAGCCTGCTGCCACCGGAATACCTGGTTCATCCTCCCGAAAAAACCTTCAGCACAGTTAATGACGCCGTTCGTACTCTCTTCCTCAAGCAGTATCGGGAAAAACGTCTTGTTCCTCAAAAAAGGGACATAGAAAAGAAAATTGTAAAACGTATTTCTGGATTACATAAACAACTCGAACAATACGATAAACAAAAGGAGCGGTTGCAAAAAGCGGACAGACTGGAACATTACGGCCATCTTCTTATAAGCCAGCCTTATGCCGATAAGGTGGTAACGGTTGACAAAGTTTCGGTCATCGACTGGGCAGATGACGGGAGGGAACAGGTCATTCCGATAACCAGAGGTGAAACTCTCATCCTGCAAGCCCAGAAATATTACGACAAGGCAACCCGAATCCGAAAGGAAATTGCCATTTCAGGCGAGAAAAAAAGTCAGATTGTGAGGCAAAAGGATGATATGAAGAGGTTGCACACTGAGCTGTCGGAGATTCATTATCCCGGGGATCTGCAAAAATGGCTCACAAAGAATGAAGCCGGACTCCGGCAGGCTGGTCTGACACCTTATACCGGTCAGCCCGTGGCAAGGCCCTATCGGCTTGTCCAAATCGATAAATATGAGATCTGGATCGGTAAAAGTGCAAAAAGCAATGATGAAATACTCTCATTGTCACACAAGGAAGATATCTGGCTTCATGCGCGTGGTACCTCCGGCTCCCATGTTATTATTCGCAACCAGGGCCGTCTCGAGTGGCCTGATCGTAAGATCATTGTAGAGGCAGCATCATACGCCGCCGGCTACTCGCGGCAGTCCGGCTCGTCCCTGGTACCAGTAATCATCGCAAAAAGGAAACACGTACGGAAACCGAAAGGCTCGCAACCCGGTCAGGTGATCGTTGCAAAAGAGCGGGTCGAGATGGTCAAACCCGACAAACCGGAGATGCCAAAATCCTGAAATTATTCATATATTGCAGTATTATGAATAGTTTAAAAACAATTGCCATGACCGGATTTATGGGTTCCGGTAAGAGTGCGATAGGAAAAAGGCTTTCTGATCACCTCAAGATTTTATTCCGGGACCTTGACACGATGATAGAACAGGGTGAACAGCGTCCCATTACGGAGATCTTCAGTGACAGAGGAGAAGCGTATTTTCGAAAGCTTGAACAATGTTATTTCGAAAAGGCTGTTTCGGAGTCGCCGCTGATCCTGGCCCTGGGCGGGGGTGCCTTGCATCAGCCGGAGATAAGTGAATATTTAAGAAATCATGCCACTATCGTCTATTTGGATGTTCCGCTTAAAACGTTGTTTGAGCGTCTGAGAAAAAGTAAAAACAGGCCTTTGCTGCACGATGAAAACGGAAAACTACTCGATGACGAGCAGCTCTTGCAGCGCATTTCCCGCCTCCTGTCAGAACGTCAGCCTGTGTATCGCCGCGCTGATGTTACCGTATCTGTCCAACCCGGATGGACCCGCGAACAAACGACCAATGAACTGATCCGACAACTTGAATCACATGCTTCAACTGCCATCCCTGAAGATTGCTGATACCTGTGAAACCAGGTTTATTCTTTTTGATGACCTGAAACTGTTATGGATGGAGGCTCGCGGTGCGAACACCGTTGAGGATCAATCCCCTGAACCTGAAAGTAGCGTTAAACACGATAACGGCAGTGCCGGCAGGGGAGAAAAGAGCCATGAAAATATCGACGATGGTAATATGGCCGCTGATACTCCCGTAATCCTTGTTGTGGATGCCAATGTCAGACACTTGCATCGAGAAAAGCTGGATCAGGTTTTTCCTGCCAAATCAACGCGGTATTTTGAAGTGCCGCCCGGAGAGGAGTCTAAAAGTGTTGCAACCTGGAACCGTATAATCGACTTTGCTTTTTCGGGTCCGCTTCGCAGAAACACCCCTCTTGTGGCTGTCGGGGGTGGCGTGACCGGTGACCTTGCAGGTTTTGCCGCTGCCGGTTTGATGCGCGGTCTGCCGCTTTACCATATCCCCACCACACTTCTGGCCATGGTGGACAGTGCTGTTGGTGGTAAAACAGGCATAAACCATGCTTTTGGCAAAAATACCATCGGTGCCTTCTACCATCCAAAGGCGGTACTGTTCGATACGGCATTTCTTGACACCCTGCCTCAGCGGGAATGGCTTTGTGGAATCAGCGAAGTGCTTAAATACGGTTACATAGCCGATCCCCGTCTGCTTGATCAGGCAACCACCCTGGCAGATCCTGCATCACGCAGCCAAAATCTTCTGGGAGAAGTGATCGAACAATCGGTGCGAATCAAATCGGAGGTGGTGGCAGAAGATGCGCGCGAATCTGGTAGACGAGCCTGGCTGAATTTTGGACACACCTTTGGACACGCACTCGAAACTCAGGACAACTACTGCAATATCAACCATGGTGAAGCCGTATATGCCGGTATGATAGCTGCTTTGTGTGTCTCCAGAAAACTGGGGTATAATGTTTCAGATAAACCGCTGCTGGAAATGAAAAATACCTATCAACTTGACCTCGGGGCATACACCAGCGCAGTGGATCGACTCGTTACACTAATGACACAGGATAAAAAGAACAGAGACAACAGCATTCGACTGGTTCTGGTGAAAGAACATGGCCGGCCTTGCTTGCACCCTGTGAACAACCGGAATCTACTGAAGGAAGCGTGGCAATATACGTTCAAGGCGCTTTCGTAAGCTGAACAATTTGATTCACTACCGTATGTTGACATTCTTAAGCATATCAGGTTACCGCAACCCAATCTGAACATTGACCAGACCATCTTAAGCAGGTATTCTAAAAGTGTTTTATCGATTCTTTCATATTATGTGGCATATCTTTTGGCGCAGCATGATGGTCCTGGTGGCCACTGTTGTGCTCTTTGCAGGTGCCCTTTTTGTGATGCTGCAGACGAATCCGGTGAAAATGTATCTTTCCGATCGTGCCGAAACCTGGTTTAACGAGAATTATCAGGGAACGCTGCACATAGGTGAAATTGGTGGTTTTTTGCCACTGCAGATGGAACTCAGGGATCTGCTGCTTGAATACGATGACAGAACGGTCGTATCAATGGATAACATGAGGGTCAGGGTAGATATCATTGCACTTTTCCGTAACAATCTCACCATTAACGATCTGGCGCTAATCAGACCCAGTGTCTATTTGCGTCACGACGAATCTGGTAAATATTCGCTGATCAGGGCTCTCACACGTAATCGGGACGCTCAGCCGTTTATGAGACCGGGCGAATCCGATCTGTTTGATCTGCCACAGCCATTTCATACCCTTAACATCTACGCCCCTTTCATGCAGGTGCATGACGGACTTCTCCATACTGATGCACCTCCGGAAGGCTTCGATCATCCGAGCCTTTCTTATCCTTTTCGCATAACCGGGTTCAATACGGAGATGTTTCTTGAAATATCGGCCGATCAGCGCTATCTGGATATTTCCTATCTCACTCTCATACTCGAGGATCTCGATACACGTGAATTGGTGCTTTCCGGACAGATATATAACGACAGGCGGTACCTGGAATTCAATGTGATGCGCATGCGACTGGGCAACTCCTATATGGACTGGAACATGGAGTTCGACGGTATCGACCTCTTCAAGGGTAGCATCGCAGAACAGTTGAATCAGGCAGCATGGACGATGTTTCTTAAGGATGGTTTTTTGGCAGAAATGGAACTGGACTTTTTTTTAGAAGACATTCCGAACGGTTTTGATGGCCTCAACGCCACGATGATGGCAGAAGGCAACGGGCGCTTCCTCAGCATCAGGGACGCCGAACTCGCCAGTGGCAATACCAGATTGAGTCTTGATGCTGATTTCAGTGATTTCCGGAATCTGGAACAGCTGGCATACCAAATCGAAATTCATGCAATTCAGGCCGATGCCGATGATCTGATTGCCTGGGCACCGCAGACCCGGGCCCTGCCTTTCCATGACTGGAACACTATCGGCACCAGTGGAATGCTCAAGGGTAATGCAGATACCATGCAGGTAGATCTCGATTTCAACCTGCCGGAGGGACATCTGAAAACCCATGGCCTTATTGACCTGGAGCATCCGCTTGCCTTTGACTTCACCCTGTCCGGAACGGATATCAATCCCGCTGCGATGGATGGGCTGTCAGACTACCCCGGCCTGATCAATATGGAAATGATACTGTCCGGATTTGATGTGATGAAACCCGATCCCGTCCTGACGATGAATGTCGACATCTTTGATTCCCGTATCACCGATTTTGTGATTCCTGACATGCACCTGGATATCACCTATTCTGACAGACTTGTGACCCATGAATTCGGCTATTATCAGGATTCAGGGTTCATCAGTGGAGAAGGATCGCTGAATCTGCGTGGTGAGCGACCTCATCTGTTGATGAAAGGCGCATCATCCGGACTTGATCTGAACGCCATAGCAGAAAAGCACAATCTCCCGGTGTCAGACTGGAATATGAACTTTGATATCAACTGGCACGGAAGGGATATGGAAGAGTGGCATGGCAGAATGGTCGTAGATGTGCATCCGTCCCGTTTAAATGGAAACGAGCTGCAATTCCATCAACTTTACCTCGATTTCAACCATCCCGAATCCAGAACCCGATCACTGCGACTCACCAGCTCCATCGCCGACCTGGTCATGGAAGGCGAGATTTCCATACCTTCTATTGGCCGGCTTTTCGGACAATGGCATAATTACTTTACATATCGTGTTGATGATGAAATCCTGTTCCGCAAAAGGGAAGAGCAATTGATGAAACGGGCTGAACCCGGTGACCTGTTACAAGCAGATATCTTTTTCGAAGTCAAAAATCTTGAACTCCTTCAGGCATATGCACCCCGAATGCCGGATATTACATCGACTCTGCAGGGTTTGGTTCAATTGCACGCGGATTCGGACATGTTGGAAATCACTTCCGAGTGGCAGGACAATCGAACAGCATGGAATGGAATATCCATCGAAGGGTCAGAGATGGTGTTTTCTGCCGGCTTTCGCTTTGATCGGTCGTTTCACGACTTCCTGGACTTGGATCTGAAGGTCAATGTAGGTCGCCTCATCTATATGGATCAGAATCTGGACAGTCTATCCTGGGCACTCCTGATTGACGAAGAAACCATCAACAGTCACAGCCGTATCGCCAATTTTGGAAATGAAGTCCGGTTTTCGGCAGACATCCGGGGCGGTTTAAGTGAATCCGAAATTTATTTCATCATCGACGACCTTGTTCTTGGCAACGAACGCTACTCCTGGCTGACCGGCTACCAACCTGTTTTACGCTACGACCAGGATGGCAAGCTTCATATTGAAGATCTCCTTGTTTTTAGCGGAGAAGACCGGATATTTATCGATGGCAGCTTCAGCAGCGATCCTGAGGACTCGGTAGTGTATCGCTTCGTTAATGTTAATCTGGATCGCATCTCTCAGATGATAGACGGAAAGGTCGGATTTCAGGGCATTGTAGACGGCGATTTTGTCACAAGAACGCTCACAGTGAATCCGGTATTCCATGGCAGGCTTGACGTTGATCATCTGGCTTTCAATGACAGGATAATTGGCGACGCAAGCCTTGTCAGTACTTATAATTCTGTCGAGGAACGATTTGAAACCGAACTTCGGGTGATAACCGACGAAGAAAAGCACAGTGATTACATAGACCAAAATGAAGGCAGAAGACAGCATGTGACTGCCACTGGCTGGCTGCGTGCACCTGATATTGACCTGCCCGTTGATTCTCTGTACTATTTTGATATCGATGTTGTTGAACTGGACGCTTGGGTCTTGCGATATCTGATGAGCAGTATATTTGAATCCATTGAAGGAAAAGCTACGGGTAATGGCTATATCACAGGCAACCTCACAGACATTGATTTCCATGGTGATTTTGAAATCCTGGAGTCTGAGGTAGTTCCTGTTTTTCTTGAGCCGCTTTACCGGCTTAACGGAAATTTATCCGTAAATCGCTACGACGGCGTACTCATCCATGAGCTGAATATCCGCGACGCTGCCAATGGCAGGGGCACGGTCACCGGAACCTTTGATTTGAACGATTTCGAGCCGGAAAAATTCATGGACATCACCCTGAGTCTGCAGAATTTGAGATTTCTGGATAACTCAGAGGATCCTGAGGTCCCATTTTACGGACGCGTAGCCGGCACCGGTGTGGTGAACATCAGCGGTTCAAATGTTTCACCTTTTGTGCGTACCATCGAACCCATAAATACCACCAGCCAGTCCCGTATATCTCTTCCCCTTGTTGACCCGACCATGGGTGATACCCAGGGGCGTTACATACGTTTCGTAAAAAATTTTGAAGAGGTTGATTTTCACCGGCAAATCACCGACGATCCCGAAGTGCTCAGGCAAATTGACCGGACATTCATGGAAGTCTTCCGACTTGACCTGCAGTTCGTTGCCGCACCCAATACGACAGTTCAGCTGATTTTTGATCCGGTTACCGGTGAAATCGTTAACGCACAGGGCAGTGGGCGGATGCGCATCACCCTGGAAGATGAAGATCTTCAGATATTCGGCAATTTTGATATAAGCAGTGGGGACTACCTTTTTGTCGGTGGCGATATCCTGACCCGACGCTTCATTCTGCGCGAGGGAGGCACGATCCGGCTGGATGGTGATCCCACCAATGCACTGCTCGATATCACTGCAGTATACCGGTCAAGGCCAAATATCGCCCCGTTGCTGGGCGCAGCGATGGATCAGACCAACCGTGTACCTGTGGAGTTGCTTCTCGTCATCACAGGACCGATCGACAACATTGAGAACGACTTCTATTTTGAGTTTCCCAATGCTATCGACGCAACCCAGAACGCCGCAGTCCTTAATGTTCTGAACAGCGAGGAACAAAAACTGCTTCAGGCCACCAGCCTGCTGTTTACCGGTGGCTTCATATCCGGAGCTCTTGTCGGTGATACCCAAACGCAGGAACTTGGCACTACACTACAGGCACGGGCCGGACAGGTGGGTATCAGCCAATTGCTTTCCAGTCAGATCAACACACTGCTCAGTGACAACCTCATCAACCTTGATGTCGACCTTAATCTTCTGGGATTTGACCAGGCCGACCTGGGTATTGCCCTGCGCCTTTTCGATGACCGCCTGGTGCTGCGGCGCGAGGGCGAAGTGGGCGGTGAGGAAACCAATATTGGAGACCTCGGAGCCACATACCGTATAAATCAAAATCTTTCAGTGGAGGTATTTCACAGGAAAGATCCTATGCTCATGTCCATACTGGGAACACAAGCCGATGTGGAAAATGTGAACGGTCTGGGGCTTGAAGCTCAATTTCGCTTTAATACATGGAGGGAGTTCGGCCACAGAATATGGAGAAATGTGACTACGGTATTCGGACTTTTTGAGAGCAACGGAGAAGGTCAGGCGGAACATGAGCCCGATTCCGATCCGGAAAATGATTTTGCTGATGCTGAAGGTGAGGAGGACTCATCCTTGCCTTCCATGCTCACTGGTATCAGGGAGGATTCCCTTTCTTGTATTTTTTTAGAAAAACTAATGGAACCCAATACATTACCGAACGATTAAAGGCTGATTGTTCGTTTCAACTTAAATACAACTTTACCGGCATTTACACGTGCTCACATTCGAACACAAAGCCTGCACCTTTACATTCATTACGGAATGAAGAAAAAGAAAATCCATCTTGAAGATCTCATTATTGAACTGCTTGAACGACATTCCGACAGTTGGGTAAATACGGAAACCCTGAAAAGCGCATTCAAACTCCCACAGAAAAAGGGAGAAGAACGTTTCGAAAAGGCTCTGAAACGATTGTTAAATAAGAACAAAATCATTCGAAAAAACGACAAAATAAGAATTGCGGACACCAGACAGCAGACAAACACAGTTGAAGGTGTCTTTTCCAGCACCCGGAGCGGTACCGGCTATGTAAAGGTGGAGGACAGGGACCAGGACATCCGCATCCCGTCAAAACATACCGGCACGGCACTGGATAAAGACAAGGTCAAATTAAGTATTCTGCCGAAATCACGCAGTGATCGCACCGAAGGCAAAATAGTTGAAGTCGTCTCACGGGGAAAAAAATTCTTTGTCGGTACATTTCACAAGGAAGGCAAGAATACGTATCTGATCATACCCGACGAAAAATCGGCTCAGGTGGAGTTTTTTGTTCATCCGGATAACGTTAATGGGGCTCATCACAACGACAAGGTGACCTTTCGGCTGGTGGACTGGCTGCACCAACGATCGCTGCCTGAGGCTGAAGTTCTTGAAGTGCTTGGCAAGAAAGGCACAAATAACGCATCCATTCTTTCGATTCTGGCCGAAAATGAGCTTCAGGCCGCCTTCCCACCGGCAGTTGAGGAGTTCGCAGAAAGTGTGGCCGTCGAAATTCCGGAAAAAGAGTACAAGCGCCGAAAAGATATCCGCACCTGGGAGATTTTTACCATTGATCCTCATGACGCCAAGGATTTCGACGATGCCCTGAGTATCAGCATGCGTGACAATGGCAACTACTACCTTGGCGTTCATATTGCGGATGTGAGCTACTACGTGCAGCAAGACCGTATTTTGGACAAGGAAGCAGTGGATCGCGGAACAAGTGTATATCTGGTAGATCGTGTGATACCCATGCTTCCCGAGTGCCTGAGCAATGGCGTTTGCAGCCTGCGTCCCAATGAGGACAAACTGGCATACAGCTGTTTTATGGAAATAACCCCTGATGGCAAACTTGTCAGCTATAGCATAGATGAGACGGTGATCAATTCATCCAGGAGATTCGCCTATGAAGAAGTCCAGGAAATCATCGATGGAAAAAAGCATGAACTCAAGGATTCCATCAAAATTCTGGCAAAGATGACTTCGATGCTCACCGACAAACGTTTCAGTGAAGGCTCCATCGATCTGGATACCCCTGAGCCCCGGTTCCGGCTCGACGAACACGGCAGACCTCTGGGGGTTTATGTAAAAGAAAGACTGAAAGCACACCGGCTTGTTGAGGAGTGCATGCTCATGGCGAATAAAACGGTATCACAGCATATCAACAGGGTAAGAATAGAACATAAAAACCGCCTGAAAGCAGCAGGAAAGGGACGCGGAGAGAACGATAAGGATGATAAATTCGGCAAATTCAACCACCCGTTTCTCTACCGTATTCATGACAGACCCGACCCCGAAAAACTCAGAAATATAGGTGAGAATGTGCGGCCGCTAGGAATAGACTTTTCGGTTAAGGACGGAAAAGTCACCGCGGCAAAAATAAATCAGCTTATCAGAGACGCCGATAAAACAACACTCAAATATGCCATCAATGAATTGGTATTGCGCTCGATGGCCAAAGCCGTTTACAGTCCCAAAAATATCGGACACTATGGGCTGGGATTTAAAGAGTATACGCACTTTACGAGTCCGATTCGGCGTTATCCCGATCTCATCGTTCACAGGCTTCTGAAACAATATGCGGCCGGACTCCCATCCTACAGCTTTCAGGAATTGCTATCACTTGGCGATCATTGCAGTGAGAAGGAGCGGGATGCTGTTATGGCAGAGCGCGACTCCATCAAACTGAAACAGGTGGAATATATGTCCGGGCATATTGGTGACACATTCGAAGGTGTTATAAGCGGTGTTACTGAAAAGGGGATTTTTGTATTGTTGAATGAAAGCTTTTGTGAAGGCATGATTGCCATTCGCGATCTGGATGATGACTTCTATGTTTACGAACAGTCCCGGCACCAGTTGAGAGGACGCAAGCGTGGCAGAACGTTTCAGCTTGGTGATGATATAAAGGTCAAAGTTACCCGAACCGACCTGGAACAGCGACAAATAGATTTCATACCCGGTTAATAATACGCTTCAGCCAGTACCGTTTGAAATCATATCTATGTTGCACACCGCCAGCACTTTTTATTCGTTACAAATAAGCAACAGCTTGTTGAGACAATCCAGTTCCTGAGTGTGAAACGTCAGGAACTTTTTATACGTCGCTTTACGCTTTTACATGGAGAATTTATTCCACACACTCCAATACGTTTTTCTGTTTGGCTACATGAATCCTAATTTAAATTGAAGAGATGAAAGTTACACGTCAGACCCCTCTATCCCGTTTGTTATACGCGACTTTGCTTCTCATGCTCGGTGTCGCAATAACAGTACCCGACGCCTCTGCCCAGTATTTCGGATTCGGAAAAAATCGTGTCCAGTACTCCCAGTTTGACTGGCGTTTCATCCAGTCTGACCATTTCGATGTCTATTACTACGAATCAAAAAATTACTACCTGGCCGAATATACAGCGAAGAGTCTTGAAGCTGCATACGCTCAGCTCAGCCAGGATTTCCGTCATCAGCTCAATGATCGGATCGCTGTAATTATCTACGATTCACACACGGACTTCAGTCAAACAAATGTGGTCCCGCTCCCGGTGGATGCCCAGGGTATAGGCGGTGTGACTGACAAATTCAAAAACCGGATCACGATCCCGTTCATGGGTCATTATGGTGACTACCGCCAGGTGCTCCATCACGAACTGGTTCACGCCATGTTCAATGATATGTACTATGGAGGATCCATCCAGGCCATCATTCAAAACAACATACAGCTTGTCATTCCACTTTGGTTTGAGGAAGGTCTGTCCGAATATGTATCGCTCGGATGGGATACCGACACGGATATGTTCATTCGTGAAGCCGTAATAAACAATAATATGCCACCCATCCCGCAAATGCGTGGATTCATGGCATATCGCGGCGGACAGGCTTTCTGGAACTTCATTGTGGAGGAGTATGGCCGGGAAAAAATCGGTGAAATCCTGCAACGTGTACGTCAGACTCGAAGTGTGGAAAACGGCCTGCGTCAATCGCTTGGTCTGGATATGTCGGAACTTAATGAACGGTTTCAGGACTGGCTTCGTAAAATCTATTTTCCCGAAATAGCCATCAGGGAAGATTTAAGAGATATCGGCAACCTGATTACCGATAACAGATTTCGAAGGGCGTACAACACCAGTCCGGCAGTGTCCCCCAGCGGAGACCGGGTGGCCATGATCTCAAATGCCAGAGGCTATTTTGACGTTATTGTTCTGAATGCCCGTGACGGAAGTCGTATTAAAACCCTGATCCGTGGCGAAGACAATGTCGACTTTGAGGAATTGAACATTCTGCGGCCGAATTTGACCTGGTCGCCTGACGGACGGAAAATTGCACTATCTACCCGATCCGGGGGATCTGTTGATCTCGCCATTGTCGATTACCGCACAGAAGAAGTTCAAAAAATCGTATTTCCACAGCTTGATGCCATTGGTTCGGTGGCATGGTCGCCCGACGGAAAAAAGATCGCCTTTCAAGGTAATGACGGTCCCTTTACCAATATCTATGTATATGATTTGGAAACGGGTGATTTCATAAGTGCTACGAATGACGTATTCAGTGATTGGGATCCTGCATGGTCCAATGATTCTGAATACCTGTTGTTTGCTTCGGATCGCGGTCCACATACCGAAGTGAATACGTTTCGCACCGATTATAATGTGCTGTTGAACCCGAATATCAAACAGAGCGACATTTACATGCTCAGGCTGGGTTCAAGTAACGCAACCCGGCTTACCAGTACACCCAACTGGAATGAATACCGGCCCATCATGACACGTGACGGCCGTATGATTTATATTTCGGATCAAAATGGCATACCCAATGTGTATGAGATGGATCTGGAAACAAGGACAAGCTATGCCCTGACAGATCTTATCACGGGCGTCATGCAGATGTCTATCAGCGCCGATGGTAATTTGCTGGCCATCAACTCCTTTAACAGAGGGTTTGTACATATTTTCACACTGGATACTCCTTTCGAGCGACGCAAGGTTGAACCGCTGCAGCGAAATCACTGGGCAGAACGAAGACTTCGTGAACCTGCCGAGCAGCGCGTTCCCGCGCTCGGTATCGCCTTCAACATGTTTGAAGACGATCTGCAAAGAATGAGAGCCACAGAACTGGTTCGTCAGACATCAACCATCATTGACCTGATCAGAGAGGAAGAGGCCGCCCGGCTCCCTGAAGATGATGAAGTACGAGAAGAACCGGACACTGCTGACACCGATGCGGATGTAATTGATTTTCGGAATTACGAGTTCGGTGAAGGATTAGATGACCTGGTTACCACAAGCCATCTTGAAAAAGCAAGGGAAGAACGCGAAACCCAAACGGAAGATGGCCGGTTTATACCTCGCAAGTACCGTCTTAATTTTTCACCTGATATCACCTACGCCGCCGGGGGTGTATCGACCTTCTATGGCACTTATGCGCTTGCCGCCTTTACCTTTTCCGATCTGCTGGGTGATCACCGCATCAACCTTATAACAAACTTGCAATTTGATTTGCGCAACAGCGATTACGAGGTGAGCTACGGCTACTTTGCCAATCGTACAAACTATCTGGTCCGGTATTTTCACACGTCACGGAATTTTCTGGTTTTGAGTCCTGGTCTGGATGGTATGGGGGATTTCGAACAGGTGCGTTTCCGTTTTTACGGTGGTGGTCTGCAGTTTCAGTACCCGATCAATAAATTCACCCGGATTGACTACGGAGCCAGTTTTATCAATATCTCACGGGACTTCAGTCTGGTCCGTGGCGGCGTTTCAGACTCAGAAGACGCATACTTCCTGTATCCTGAAGTTACATTTACCCGTGACCTGACAAGACCCGGCTTCTTGTCACCTCTTTCAGGTACCCGCTACGCTCTGAGCGTAACGGGTAGTCCGCCTTTTTCATCGGAAGTAATCGGATTTGCATCTGTGCTTGGTGACGTACGCCGCTACTTCCATCTTGGAATGGGTTATGTATTTGCATTCCGGGGTTCCGGTGCCGCTTCCTTCGGGCCGGATGCCCAAAACTTTTACATGGGCGGCATCCAGAACTGGATCAATTTCAGGTGGGCTGAAGGAGCGCTTCAAAGAGATCGGCTTGAAGATATATTTTTTACGCTTCCTGCACTTCCGCTGCGAGGACACTTCTTCAACTCAGCCATCGGCAATCGCTTTGGTCTCTTTAATGCCGAGTTCAGATTTCCCCTGATAGCAGCATTATTGCCAGGCCCCATCCCCCTCATTCCTTTATATAACATTCAGGGCACTGCATTCATCGATGTGGGTGCCGCATGGGAGGGAGCAAGTCGCGATGCCGTGCTGGCAGGATCAGGTTTCGGTCTTCGGACAATTCTTCTTGGCCTGCCTTTCCGATACGATCTGGCTTGGCCATACGATGTCGAAAATGGAACCGGTTTTGGCCGGAGAGTTCATTATTTCAGCATTGGCCTGGATTTCTGAGTTATTGGTCCGAACTTTCGGAGCATTTCGAACGGCGCGTAACACCTTATCTGGACAGGCCGCTTTCAAGTTGCAAAAGTCGATCTGCCTGAAGCCCCGGATCCCGGTAGTATACAAGTGAGGTGTACTCCTGAGCCGTTGATGCAAAACTGGCATCCAGCCGAAGGTCATCAATTCGACCTTTTTCAACAATGGCATATTTATAGTCGTATTCACCCTCCTTGATCAGCGCCCGTCCGGTGTAGGAGTCAGTTGAACTTTGATACTCCATTCTGTTATCCTCTTTGATGGTCCAATTGTTGAACGGACCGTATATGTAAATGGGCAGGTCCGTCGCCTCACGATCGGGCAACTCCAGTTGAAAATGTACATCTGCATAACGGGCGCGAAGATCATCTCTCGGTAATCCATGAGCAATCGGTGTTCGTCTTCTTGGACTTACATCCAGATTGACCACGTCCCGGAATAACCAGACCTGTGGCGGAATGGTCTCGCTTCGAACCTGAACAATTTCGGGACCGCCGGCATCATATCTTCTCAGATCCAATTGCCTGAATTCATACACACCAACAAATGAGTTTGGTCTTGAAATGTACGCACGGTAAACGCCCGATTCAGACATGTCTTCCTCATCGGCCTCACTGGCACGACCCCAGAACCGGTTTTGTACAAACAGCATTTTCAGATCAGTAATCGGTGAAATGACATAGGAGGGATAAACATATCTGGCAAAAGGCTGGTGATGAACGCGATAACGTGAATCCAGGCCATAAAGCTCCTCAAGGCTTAATTCCATGCGTCCCGTGTTTTCATGCACAAAAAAAGGTACGGAAAACAAGATTTGTGAGGTCTCGTATTCCATTACCTCCATCAGGTAATTTCCACTGATGCGAAGTTGCGTATTTTCGTTTGGAAACCGAAAGCGGTAATGCATATAGTGAGGGTCCTGGACACCGCTGGGCTGCGCCCTTTCAATGAGATCCTCACGAAAACCTCTCAGGTAGTAATCAGTCATCAACCGGCTGTCGGACCAGTCTGAGTTTCTATGGCGCACACGTACGCGAAAAAGCCGGGATGTGCCGCCCAAAACGTCAAACCGAAGTGTCAAATGGTCGCTACTGCCAAGCTCTATCGCCGGCAGCGACTGTTTTCGGGAGCCTCTGTATACCTGGATACTTCTGATATGGGAAGGTGGCGCTACTTGCCCCTTGACCATGGGGCTGTTTCCGAGCTGAGTGGGTGCGTCGATACTATCCGCACTAGAAACCCGATCTACTGTGCAACTTGTAAGTAGAACAATCAAAAAACAGAAAGATATTAATCTGTATGGTAAATAATTCAAGCAGGTGTACATTGTCCGGTGTAAAAATGAGAGGATGAGCACCACCGATGCATATTCTGTATTTGAGGCTTTTAATCTGACTTGATTCAAGTGAACCATCTGCTAAACTGTAAACCGTCCATGATATACCGTAACGACCGGACCATAAAGAACGATATTGTCGAAATAAGATTCGGATCTGCTTCGGGTATGGATAAAAGAAACTTCAAGTGGGCCGCCGGGACATTCAATCTGGATATGATGCTCCCTTGTTACGGCACTGTCGCCAGGTGATGCAGAGCTTGAGTTTATAAAAATGTGAGCAATCGCAGTGGCAATAGCACCGGTACCGCATGCCAGAGTCAGATCTTCAACACCCCGTTCATACGTAACAAGCCGGAGACTATTCTGGTTTAAAATGGTTGAAAAATTGACATTGGTACCGGCCGGAAATAAGTCGATACGGTTTCTGATTTTCCTGCCGGTTTTTCTGAGGTTCATTTCAGAGGTTTTCTGATGTCTGGGATCAATTGAAACGACATGTTCCGTACCCGTATGAATCTCAACCCAGTCCGTACCGTCAATGGTTCTTTTTACTGGTTCCGGCTTTACCGGAAACCGGATGGACACGTAATCGTTATAAACCTCAGCACCATAGTGTCTTTTGCCGACAGAAAATTCAAGATTATCGGGTAATCCGAGGTCAGTAGCAAAGCGGGCAAGACAGCGTGAACCATTGCCGCACATTCCGGCCTCAGACCCATCGGCGTTAAGATAGTGCATTGAATAATCGGAATCTTCGGAGTTGCCCAACATCAAAACACCGTCGGCACCTATACCGGTTCTCCTGTGGCATAATTCAGGTGTACGACGACGGACTTCCTCGATCGGAAAGTCATCCCTCCGGGCATCCATAACAATAAAATCATTTCCCGCACCGTGCATTTTAACGAAATCAACAATTACTGGATAACTGTGTCGCGACATAGGGTATTGAATTGCATGTGCACAGCAAGGTGCAGCGTATTTTTAAAATTATGATTCTTTGACTTTGATGAGTGCCGGCATATGCTTCCACTCTTCTCCGGAATCCACCGCTGCATCCGATCCTCGCATCCAGGCTGAAAAACGGTTTGCCATTACGGTGAACAGCAATCTGGGTTGAATATTCTGAGTCAGCAACGTTCGAGACTCCTCTAATGTTTCAAGCATATCTTCGATTCTCGCATCTTTCAGACTCGAGCAGAAGTTTCGGATCACATCAAGGCGATCACTGTTAGTGATCAATGATTCGTCTGCGCAGGCTGAATACAGTGCGATGTCCCTCAGAAACATCTCGATCATGTTAATGATAGCCAGCTGGCCTTCCTTGTTGTACTCGGACTGCCATCTCTGGCTGATCTCCAGAATATCACCGACATCCATCTTGTAAGACATTCGCAGAAAACGGATAATATCTTCCCGGTTGCTCTCCAATGTCTCAAGATCATAAAACCTGGTATAACTGTAATTCCCACCGGCAATGCGAGACAGGAAACGCGCATCCGATTCTGCCATACCATCGAATGCAATAAGTCCGTCGCATATTTCATCCGGAAGCAACGGCTGACAAGGAAGAAGCTGACAGCGTGATATGACGGTTGGAAGCAACCCGTTGATATTGTCTGTAGTAAGAATGAACATAACATTCTCCCCGGGCTCTTCAAGAAGCTTCAGAAATGAATTGACCACTTCCTTACGCATGCTTTCGATATTGGTTATGATCACAATATTTCTTCGGCCCTCATTAGGCCTGAGGTATGCTGCCCTGCGCACTTCCGAATTGAAATAGTCAACAGAATAGAACGCCCTGCGGTTTTTGCTGTCATCCTGTGCTGTAAGAGAGGGACGCATTGCAAAATCAACTATCTCATACGGATCCTCAGCCAGGAGCTCCACACGAGCACTAAGCTCATCCCTGGTAACATTGGACGGAAGCGGGAGATAAACATGGATATCAGGATGATAATACCACGATCTTCGATCGGAATGCATACCGGGAGCCGGTTTGCCTAAATGATCAACACCGTTAATCGCCTCTGCAAATGCCAAAGCCAGTGCTTTCTTTCCCGAACCGGGTTGCCCGCTGATTAGATAGGCATGACTGATCCGGTCCTCTTCAAGGATACGCCACATCTGACGACGCAGCCGTTCCTGGCCAATAAGTCTACGGGAGCCGATGATGCCGCTGTTTTCTTCTCCAGAATCTTCTCCCAAATCTGTGTTATGTATATTACCGTGATTTGACATAAAAAAAATCAATCTTCCCAGAGATTGTCAAATAGTACGATGGAAGCCGATATGGTTACACCTGTGAAACCTGCAAGCGCCGCGAGATCGTTGGCATAGTCCGGGTCACCGCTACCCCCGGCAAACACAAACCCGGTGATGCGGACCAGGATCAACATGAGTGGTATCAGCAGGGGCAGGGAAAGTACCGGAAAAACCGCACCCTTTCGTGTTGCCTGGGATACCAGTGCACTCAGCATAGTGGTTGCTCCGGCAAGCCCGGCCGAACCAAGGATCACAATAACCAAAAGCAGCATCGGCCGCTCGACGTCCATACTTACCATTAATATAAACAATGTAACAGTAACAACTGTAATGAGAAGCGTTAAGAGAAAATTGTATACAAGTTTACCAATATACACGCACATAGCAGATGCATTCAGCCTTAACAGATCATAAGTGCTGCGTTCGCTTTCACTGGTGAATACACGGGCGAGAGTGGTTAGAGATGCAAAAAGCACGATAATCCAAATGAGTCCGCTTTGAACGTTTACGGTGAGTAAATCAGCGCGCAGAGAAAATAGAACAATAAAAAGAGTCGACAGAATAAAGGCGAGAACGGTGCTGATGCCAAACCGCGATCGCCACTCAAGACGAAAATCCTTTAAAAAAACAGCAAAAGAGTGGGAAATGAGAGACATGTATGATCAGTTATCGGATTATACTAAAAGTAATACCGTATCAGTTTTAATGCCAATAACTTTTGTGATATAATCCGCATGATCTTTATATTTGATAAGTTTTTTTTAGGTCTGTAATTGAAAAATATTCATGAAAATCAGTGATCTTCTAGACACCACAAATGTGATTCCCGATCTGTCGGCAGGCAGCAAGGAAGAAGCCATCAATAGCCTGGTCCATACCCTGGGGGCCAGGCTTGATGAGGATAGTGTAGCAGCTGTTCGAAAAGCTGTGATGGAGAGGGAAAGTATCATGTCAACAGGTGTAGGCAAAGGTCTTGCCATTCCGCATGGAAAATGCCGGCAATTGTCGCAAACCTATGCAGCTTTCGGCAAGCTTCGAAAACCGGTAAATTATGACTCTATTGATGGTGAGCCGGTGATGATACTGTTCTTGCTGGTTGGACCCGAGTCGCAGAACAGCATCCACATCAAAATGCTGAGCCGCATATCCAGACTACTCAACAGCTCTTCATTCCGTGAAAAACTGTTGAAAAGCAACGAAACTGAGAAAATCATCGAACTGTTTCAATCCGAGGAAGAACATTTTGTCCGGATCTGAACCGTTTAAAAGGGTTCTCCTCTATGGCCAGAAATATCATTGACGGAAAAAAGGTTGCGGAATTACTGCGCCAACAGGTGAGGGATGATGTCCGGGAATGGGTTGGACGGGGAAACCGCCCGCCTATGCTCCAGGCTATTCTGATTGGTAATGATCCTGCTTCAGGAACCTATGTCGGAGCAAAAACCAAAGCATGCAAAGAAGTAGGTATTGAATCAGAGACGGTGACTTTTCCCGATACCATGTCAGTCAGGGAATTGAAAGAGGCGATCCGCACTTATAACAACGACGATAGCATCGATGGGATCCTGCTCCAGCTTCCGTTGCCCGGACACCTTCACCCAAGCCAGGTCATTGAAACCATTGATCACCGGAAGGATGTGGATGGTTTCCATCCGATGAACGTTGGCCGTCTCGCTGTCGGCCAGCCCACATTCCGTTCGTGCACTCCTGCCGGAATACTTGAGCTGTTTCGGTATTACAGTGTAATGACAAAAGGACGCCATGCCGTCGTTGTCGGTGCCAGCAATATTGTCGGATCGCCGCTCGCCATCATGCTTTCACGAGAAAATGACTCGGGAAAAGCCACAACCACACTCTGTCATAAATACACACGCGACCTTACCCGGCACATTATTCAGGCCGATATACTGATCGTAGCCGTCGGCTCACCCGGACTCATAACCGGACAAATGGTAAAGGAGGGTGTGGTAGTAATAGATGTCGGTATTAACAGGGTCTCCGACTCATCAAGGGATAAAGGATACCGCCTGGTTGGTGACTGTGATTTTGAAAGTGTCGCTGAAAAAGCCAGTCTGATCACACCGGTACCGGGTGGCGTCGGACCCATGACCGTGGCCATGCTCATGAAAAACACACTGCTGGCCGCTAAAAAATCAATCTACCCGAGTGACAATATGTAATATCTCCCGTTTGTTGCCCGGCAGAGTTGCCATTCATCCAGCGCAAATAAGTTTCCTGCATTGAACCATACCGGCAACAATCCTGAAAAACCGGCGCGATGATAAATCGGGATCTTCAACCGCGATTTTCTTTCTTTTCACTCTCCTGACCCGGTAGTATGGTCAGTTTTGCCGACAGCACCTTTCGGATTTCATCAATATTCTTTGCATAAGCCAGCCGGGTTTTAATGTCATTGCTTCCGATAAACCGGCCAAGTCGATTGAGTATGAGCAGTCTGCGCTGAACACTCATATGGGTGGGACTCAGCAGAATAAAAATGACATTGGCAGGCTTATCCATAATCTCCGACTCGAAACCATGTTCATTTATTGCAAGAAGCAGCAATGGCTTGTTCACATAATGAGTACTTAAATGCGAAAGCATCACCCCTGGAAGGTCACTGGGCATGTTATCCGGCTCCACGAGTTTGAGTTTGTGGGCGATTTCTGTAGAGACATCTGCCCGATCGGGGAAAATGGCTGCAACCATTTTGTCTATGGCGTTACCGGCACTCGTTTCACTGTCTGTGGCAATATATATTTGATTGGCCGAAATATCAGGAAGCAGGGGGGATTCATCAAAACGAAGTACTGCCGTCGGTTTATTATGCTCTCCCACCTCGGCCGGATAAACTATGATAAAATTATCGGGCTTCACTTTCTGGATGATCTGTCCGGGAAGTCGTTCAAAACTTGGCTGCCAGGCAATGCCTCCGCGGCGTGAACTGAACAGGATCACCAGGTCGTGTTCATCGTAATGCTCCCTGATGCTTTCAGTCACCTTGTTCCAGTTGTCAACTATCTGATACTTGGCGGAAAGTTCGGGTTTCTGCTTCTCGATAAAAGGTTTAAGCAGAGACAAATTGCTTTCTGCACCAAGAACAAACAATCTGGTTCCCAGTTGGTTAACCAGCTTTTTTATGGTCTGAAAACTGTTTCCAAAACCCGGTTCGTATTGAGCCATGGGCGGGACCGCCAGAATCACACGCTCCATGGTATTGATGGGCTGATCGATTTTTGATACAAGAATAGTCTCATCGGACTGCTCCATGAGCTGATCCAACACCGAACCAAATATTCGTTGTCGTGTATTGATGACTCCGTTCCAGCCGATTACGATATCGGAAATGCGAAGTTCCCTGGTAGCCCGGATGATTCCTGAAGCTACGTTGAAATCCACCCGTGTTACAGGAATTACGGGCACATCTGCTGCTGCTGCGTGGACTACAGCATGGCTCAGCAGCTTTTCGCCGGATGCCACAGCCGCTTCCACATAACGCGATTCCCGTGCAACAGTCAACGGAAAGATTGGTTCCGTACTGTTATTACCGCGAATCATAATGGCGATATCCATAAGTGCTTCTGAAGTAACGGGATTCGAAAGCGGGACAAGGATTCGTTCCGGTGAATCGGATATTTTAAGGGATGATTTTTCCTCTGCCGCAACAACCCGCCGGCCGTACAGATCTACCAGATAGGGACCGACAAAGCAGCTCGCCATGATAAGAAGTACGACCGCATTGACGGCAAGCTCATCGAATAGGGCAAGCTCGTAGCCGATGAGTGTTACTGCAAGCGTGGCTGCAGCCTGCGGGGTGGTAAGACCCAGCATCACCCAGCCTTCATCGGGAGTCAGCCGGAAGTAGAGTTGAGCAGCTTTGGCAGACAGCTGCTTGCCGACGATTACTAGAAGAAAAAAGAGCAGCGCTACAAGCCAGACGTCAGTGGATGTAAGCACACGAATATCCACAAGCATGCCAACCGATATCAAAAAGAAAGGAATAAACAAAGCATTGCCGATAAATTGCACCCTGCTCATCAGCGTACTGCTTTCAGGAACAAGGCGATTCATGCTGAGGCCGGCCAGAAAAGCACCAATGATTGCTGCCAGACCTACAAGCTGAGCAATATAAGCCGTGACAAAAAGGACCGTCAGAAGAAAGACATATTCAATGTCGGTTCGATCCCTGACGGTTCGGAAAAACCAGCGCCCGAATCTCGGCAGTGTGAAAATCATCAGCAGCAGATAGATACCCACAGATCCTAAAAATGTAAGCCAAAAACGGACATTGATCTCTCCGTGAACCGTTGCTGCAACAACAGCAAGTATGGTCAGAGAAAGGGCATCGGTGACTATGGTAGCACCAAGGCTCAGGGTCACAGCCTTGTTTTTTCCAATTCCAAGGCGATTGGCAATGGGATAGGCCAGCAGGGTATGGGAGCCGACTATGGCGCCAAGCAAAAGTGAACTCTCCCAGGAATACCCGAGCAACGGTGGAGCCAGGAGCATACTGCCCGCCAGTGGAAGCCCGAAGGATACCACCCCGAATGATATGCTCTGCCCACGGGATTTGCTGAATTTTTCGAGGTCGATGGATATGCCGGCAATGAACATTAAGTACAGCAGACCCACAGTACCCAACAGAATGATGGTTTCGTCACGCTCAATGAGGCCAAGAGCCCCGGGTCCCACAATTGCACCAGCGAAAATCAAACCAACTATGGCTGGAATGCGAAGCTTGTCCGCGATCAGTGGAACAGCAAGAATAATGCCCATGACCAGTGCGAAAATGAGCACAGGATCATTGATGGGAAGGTCGAGAAGTTCTGAAAAATTCATATGGGCCAATCGATATGATTCCCCCGGTATTGTCCGGCAGATAAGACTTGGACAGGAAACTTCCAAACATAACAAAAAAATGTATCACCCTGAACGGGGGTTACGTTTAGCCGATCGAAAAAAGATAAAATGGGTGACACTATGTTGTCACACCCTTGTTGTAGTTTGCCTCTGAACCAAAAAAAAACCACGAAAATGTGACTGATTATGAATACTGCACTGACCCTTGGCAACACTTCAAAAAATCTGAATTCATCGGAACCTGGTGAAAATACGCGCCGTCTTTCCCTCATCACAGGCAATCATATTCACGATGTCGATGTATTTGCGCTATTCGGTTGGAATGACCTCCCGCAATCACTCAAAAATGCAATCCGCTCAGACATGGAAGCGTATCGGGACGAATTGCTTGGATTGTACTCGACCTGCGATGGTGGTGTCAAGAGCCGTCGAAAGAGTGTGTCATACTGGATAAGGGCATATCGTGATGGGATATGCAGTGAACAGACAGCTGCTGCGGCTCTGTCTGCAACCATTTCGGTTTGATACATAGTTGATGCTTTGTGAAGCAATCATACTCAAAAACGGCGAATGAGTACCATTAGTCGGAAAATCAGAGTATCCAGGATTCCGGCTCTTTTGTGCTCTCCCATAAAAAGGTAATGAAGGCGTTTCAAAAATCCGGATGTTCTCAACGTAATCAGACTGATGAGAAGCTGCCTGTTATGCCCCGATAATTTACAGATGTTTGCCGTTTCGATCCGATTTCTCATGGGAGCCGAGCCATTGCTTACTGTAGTTTGATCTTCGTTATCGAAATACATTTTGGCGAATGTTTCGGCCTGCCGCATAATATGCAATATAGCCCAATTGCGCTTCCTAAGTGTTGCCATTCTTTTTAGTAGCTCAAGGCGTGGATTTGCAGCCACAGGTGTGGTGCTCTTTTCGTGTCTTCTGAAAATAAT
Organism: Balneolales bacterium; assembly: GCA_007133995.1. Lineage (GTDB taxonomy): Bacteria > Bacteroidota > Rhodothermia > Balneolales > Natronogracilivirgulaceae > SKNL01. The sequence continues at coordinate 724 of SLLP01000081.1, read as the reverse complement.
CACAGGACCGGGATCATAGACGATCCTGCCCAATCCGCTGGCCAGCATATAGCACCACCAGTCATGCATAATAATACCTGAGACAGGATCACTGCCTGGTTGTGACGAGATCCCATGCAGCAGACATTCTCTAAGCGCCGGATTGATGACCATGGTGCAACCGACGACCTGGTTCTGAATCAGAGCATTTGCAAAACCGGTTCGCACAGGTGCAGAACTCATGGTCTGCCGACCGAAGCGCTGGTCTACAAGGAGCTGGCCGGAATGATACAAGAAGGGTAGATTATCTCCATTGTCACCGGATTGATGGTTCACGATTGCAGAAGCTGCTCGCTCCAGCTTTACAGGCAACCAGACATCATCCTGATCACTGAAGGCATATGCAGTGTAGGATCCATGAATTCTGGAAATAAGGGTAAAATAACTTTGCACCACCCCCATATTTTCCCCCTCAATAACATGAATCCTGCTTCCGGTTGATTTATCATTCATTTTTTTCGAAAAATCCTGGAGGATGGCCACAGTTCCATCCTCGGAGCCGTCATCACGCACCCACAGATCCCAATGCGTCCATGTTTGCAGCTTCAAACTTTCCAGAAGTTCATTCAGGTACTGCTCACCATTACAGGTTGACAATACAATGGCGATACGAGGAGAGGAGGTCGCATCGACATGGCTGTTCCATGACTTCTCGGTATTCTTCATGCTCTTTTTCCACAGCTCT
>SLLP01000210.1 GCA_007133995.1 Balneolales bacterium | reverse complement strand
GAGGAAACCTACCGGGTCACCCGGACCCAGACCGGCATCACGGGCGTCACCGAACAGTCACCTGCACTCACCGTATCCCGTGATACCGGGAAGCTGATGTTCTCCATCTTTTCAGCCAACAGATACAAGGTGGCCACACTGAATCCGGGCCGCGACGCTGAGGAGCCCATGGAAGGGCGGCAGGCCGATCCGGATGCGCCTGCCGGCATCCTGCCGCCTTATGACGCCCTTGACGAAAACGTCGTTGCCGGATACCTGGCAGAGCCGGATGACGGACTACTTCCACCCGACAAGGAATTTGACGAGGAGGATCACTCACGCACCCCCAGACTGGTTGGTCTCATGCCGCCGCAGATAGGCATCGGTATCGGCGGTGTTGGCGGGACACAAGCGGGTGGCGGATTGGGTTTTCTATTTTCAGACCTGCTGAATGACCGAGACCTGGCAGTGGCCGCGGGATTTGAAATCCGCGGTGAGATCAGGGATATAAGCGGAATGCTGCGTTATATCAACCGCCGGCACCGGATCAACTACGGCGCATCGGTTCAAAGAGTTCCTCAGAGCTTTGCCCGGGCATTTCGTGATATTGATGAAGAAACGGGCCAGCCGGTGCTCAACCGCCTTGTCGAACGTGTCACCATCAACCAGGCCAATGTCCTGGGAGAATACCCGCTCTCCACCACCACGCGGCTGGAAAGCACGGTAGGCATATCGCTCTACACCTTCGACCGCTGGATTGAAACCTATACCGTCGGCTTTGGCGGATTCTTCGGCGACCGGGACATTGAGGAGCTGGAAGCCCGTGACGACATCTATTTCGGATCCACCTCCCTCGCTTATGTCCTGGACACCTCATTTATGGGATTCACCGGGCCAATCCAGGGCCGGCGCCTGCGTATCCAGGCCACCCCGCTGATCGGATCGGTCCGGTTTGCCCGATTCCTGGCCGATTACCGGCGCTACCATTTCTTCGACCCCCTGACACTTGCCGGACGCATCGCCCACTTCGGAAACTACTGGTCCGATATCGAGGATCCATTTTCAACCGTCTACCTGGGTTATCCCAACTCGCAGACCTATGTGCGGGGATACAATTTCTTTTCGTTCCGGGCCGACGAATTTTCGCAGGATGATGAGGACTTCGCACCCATCAACCGATTGATCGGCACCCATGCTGCCGTAGCCAGTGTGGAACTCCGCTTCCCGTTACTTGGAACCGAGCGTTACGGACTGTTCCGCACCCGGTTTCTCCCGACGGAAATCGCACTATTTGTGGATGGCGGACTCGCATGGAACAGCGACGATCCTCCGGTTTTCCGGCTCGAGACCGACTCCGAAGAACGCACCCCGGTATTCAGCACCGGTGTATCCGCACGTATGAATTTGCTCGGGGCACTGGTCATCGAGCTTTACCTTGCACACCCATTCCAGCGGCCGGAAAGGAGCACGCAATTTGGGCTGCAGTTTGTTCCCGGATGGTAGCGTGCGCTCATCAGACGAGTGCTACTGATCTCATTGCTGAATCACGCTTTAGTGATCCCTGATATTCTTGTTTATCGGTGCTTGTCGCTCCTTCCACAGATGCACCCTTTACAAGGATGGAACTGGCCTTGTGCACCTTCGTCATTCTGTCCCCACTAGTTATTTATAGGTATTTGATTAATACTTGCTAATTTGTATTGATAGATTATATATTCTCTGCGCCCTTGCATAAGCATTATAAATCACATTGCTATTGCAAAATCAAGACGAAGACAAAATGTGCGGCGTCCTGTCGCATGCTACTAACAAAAAAACAGACGGTTTATGAAGATAAAATATAGCTTTGCTCAAAGTATAATGAGAAGCCTGAACCAAACATGGGTTTCCATGCTGCTGGCCGGCATGTTCCTGGTGTTTCCGGCTCCACAAAATGCCGCGGCGCAGTTGACATTCAACGTCAATTCGACTGCCGACAATCCCAATGAAAACCCGGGTGACGGCAACTGCACTACAGGTGAATCGGTCGGAACTGTCAATATCGGAGGTTTCGATGTGCCCATTTTGGAATGCACTTTACGCGCGGCCATCGAAGAGGCCAATGAAGCAGAAGAACAAGTAGTCATTCAATTCGACAACGATTGGATCGACATATCCCCAAACGGATACTCTGAAATACGTCTAAACAGCAGTCTCCCGTATATCAGCAACAGAGTGACCATTGCCGGTGAAACCCACCCTGAGTTTGAAGAGATTGGTGATCACCCGCTCGGTGGCCGTCCCGTGGTGTTTATAAATGGAAGCGATGTCAGTGCCAGCGGCATTCGTTTTCGCTCCGAAAGCTCCGGTTCCCAGGTCCGTCATATCGCAATTGGCGGATTCGGCAACAGCGCCATTCTCTTGCAGGGCAATCTTGGCTCTGGGAGCGGTAACAACTACACTATCAGCAACAATCTGATAGGAGGAGTTCTCACCGACTCCGGAGCAATTCTAAGATACGGAAACGGGTCTCATGGGATTAATCTGGTGGCTGCCTCCGAAACCGGCGGTGGCATTACTTCGATCCGTGAGAATATAATATTCAACAACGAGGGGGATGGTGTTCACCTTCGCACAGGTACTTCCGGAACAGTTTTTCAAAACAACATCATAGGTCTCCTGCCTATTGGGGAGTCCGACAACCTTGAGTTCCGCCCTATTGATGGCAACGGTGGCGCGGGTATCAGAGTTGACGCAACGGCCGGACCAGATAACATTATTGGTTTTTTTGCCGGCAATACTATCTCCAATAACGGAACCGGTGGCGTCTATCTCGGTGCTGACGGGCAAAATGTACTTGGAAACCACATCGGCATGCCGCACGACGGTAATATCGCTTCAGGATACAATCTCGAGGACTACGGCAACGACAGCAATGGTATTATCGTGGAAAGCTCCGGTAACACCATTGGTGGCAGTGGGTCGGCCACCAATGTCATCGGCAACTCCCAGTTTGTTGGTATCCGAGTCGGAAGCGGCGGCAACGATATTGAGGCAAAGGACAACGAGATCCGCCGGAACTACATCGGCACGGATCCCGATGGACGCGATATCGGCCAGAGCCAGGGAATCCGCATCGACAATGGCGACAACAACATCATATCAAATGCAGTTGTAGCTAATAACAGTACAGGTATTGAACTGCGTAGCGGTGCCGGGACCAACAACGAAATTGTGCGCAACAGAATCACGGATAACACTCGCGGTGTCTGGTTCCGCGGAGCAGGTGGTGTTGTTGGCGACAACGAAGATCTCCAACAAGCAAACATCATTGGCAACAATATCAACGGAATTGAAGTATCCGGAGGTGACGGTCAAGTCCTTATTGCAAACAATTACATTGGGACTGACGATACCGGTGCTGATCTGGGTAATAGCCGCGGTGTTGCCATCTATAGCACCGAGTCTTCTGTGGCGGTCGGTGTTCCGGAAGGTGGAAATATCATCGGAAACAATACCCGAGGTATAGTGCTCTTTGACGGGGCCTCTCAAACCTTTATCCTCAGCAACCACATAGGTATCCATCCCAACGGACAGATTATCAGCAACGTTGATGGCATTCTTGCTGATGGAGATGCAGCGGTTGGTCCAAGCCAGATAGGTTATCCGCTCTCAAGCATCAATCCGGACCAGTGGAATCCCGGTGAAGATTTCGGCAACATCATTGCCTACAACACCCGGAGCGGGATCAACTTTTCCAATGCAGCAAACGCCTCGACCAGTAACCTGATCCGTGGAAACAGCATCTACGGAAATGGAACGAATGGCATTGATCTGGGAATGGAGAACGTGGATGTCGGAGGTGGCACCAACGGCCCCAATACCCTGCTTAATTTCCCGGAATTTGACTCTGATGAAACCTTTTACAACGAAGAAACAGGTCAAATCGAGATGCGCTACCGCGTCCGGACCAATGCCACCAACGCCGATTATAATCTCGGTATCGACGTGTATCTTGCAGAAAATAATGAACGGCAAGGTAAGACCTTTCTCGGCACGGTCATTTACGATGAGGATAATGCCGGCAACTGGGTGTTCGACGCTCTTACGCTGCCAATCGGTCTGGAAATCGAATCCGGCGCTCATATTGTAGCTACTGCTTCCGACGGCTCGTTCAACACCAGCCAGTTCAGCGAAGCCATGTTAGTCTTTTCTGCTGAGGCCGAAATAGCGGTTAGCGAGCAGGAGCTGGACTTCGGCAGCCTTACCGAAGGTGAGACCGAAACCCATGCTATTACCATTCAAAATAATGGCGAAGCCGAAATGACCGGCGAAGTTACCCTCGCCGAAGACGCCGACGGGGCCTTTGCCATCACCAGCGGAAATGGAAGCTTCAGTCTGGATCCGGATGATAATTTAGAAGTGGTCATCTCCTTCAGCCCGGATGACGCCGGCAATTTCACGGGTCTACTGGAAATTGTCCATAACGCCGACAATAACGACAGCCCGGTCGAGGTGACGCTTACGGGAACCGGTGCAGAACCGACGGACGCCGATCTCCTGAGCGATGTTCCGGAATTCGTAGCGTTGAAACAAAACTATCCCAACCCGTTCAACCCGACCACACAGATCCGCTTCACTCTGCCGGAGAGTGCACAGGTGCGGCTGGATGTTTACAACAGCCTGGGACAACGGGTGGTTACACTGGTCAACGAAACGAAAAGCGCCGGCAGCCATGAAATCAGTTTTGATGCCGGACATTTATCGTCAGGCCAATACCTTTACCGGCTCGAAGCCGGCAGCGAGGTGTTGACCCGGACCATGACCCTAATCAAATAAGGATAAACGTGGCTTGTGCATGATCACATCCAACATGACCGGCCACGTTCTCCCAACACTTTAAAAAGCCCGGACTCCCCGGCCGGGCTTTTTTCTGATTCTCTTCGCGTATGCTATCCAAAAGGCTACATGTATAATCCTGACCTCTCTTGAAACACAAATAAACCGCATACGCTTTTTCTTACATACATACCCAGTCACTTGACCAACATGGATCCAATTAGTCATTATGAGACGCATGTTCTGCCCTTCTTTTCCAAATTGCGTAGAATTCTGGAAGGTTTTCGTTTTGATTCTGTATTGCCTGCAGCAGTATCACTGAGCTTTCTTTTTGTCTTTGCTATTGCTGCTGATACAGCCAGCAACCCCCTATCCCCTGCTTCAGAAAATTGCGATCATACGGTTCCCGGCGATGGCAAAATCCAGGACGCTCTCGACGCAGCATCAGCCGATGAAATCGTTTGCGTGCAAGCCGGAACCTACGAGGAAGCTCTGACCATTAACATCAACGGTATTCATTTGAGACCCGAAAACGAGCAGGATGAGGTTATCCTTGCGGGAAATTACAATTATGATACAGGCATAACGATTTCATACGCCACGGACGTCAGCGTTGATGGAGTGACCATTCAGGGATTCCGGGACCATGGTATACTGATCCAAAACTCATCGGGCATAAATGTTGCCGGTAATCTGATCAATGATATCGGTTCAGGCATCTTCAATTCCGGTGTTCGGATCGACAATTCATCTGATATCCAAATCGAAAACAACCAAATCAACGATGTCACAGGGAGCGGTTCCGCAGGTGTGGGAATCGGATCAGAGTCGCTGCAGATCACCATCTCGAACAACGAATTCGAATCGCTTC
>SLLP01000089.1 GCA_007133995.1 Balneolales bacterium | reverse complement strand
TGCAGGATCCGGCACTTCGCGACCCATTGATTGCCCGTTTGAAGGAGGCCGGCATTGGAGCAACATTTCATTATGTTCCGCTTCATAATGCACCATATGCAAAAAAAATCCTGGGTGAAGGTATTCAGCTTCCGCAAACCGAACATCTGGCAAATACACTCGTGCGTCTTCCGCTCTATCCGGATCTGAAAGATATTTGTCATGATGTCGCCGACCGGGTCTATTCTGTTATTTCAAATTATTTCAGGTCGGCCTGATAAAATTGTCTGTTATTGAGTTACTTCACGTATAAATGCTTATGCTGAAGCCTGTTGGCATAAATGAATGGCAAGAATACTACCGGATGACGGAAACGGCATCATACTTCCAGTCACCCGGGTGGTCAGCGCTCTGGAATCGGTACACGGACGGGCGATATCGGGCGAACCCGCTGCTTGCCAAGCTCCCATCAGGTAAAACAGTTTTGATTCCACTGACCCGCCAGTCACTTCGCGGAGGGCTCGGTTCCCTGTGGCATGCCGCGCCGGCCGGCACCTATGGAGGATGGCTGGGCAAACCTGGTGATGCTCTGACAGGAGAGGAAGTGTTGATACTGATTAGAGCATTGTTTGCCCACTGCAGTTCTTTGACATACAGATTGTTTCCAATGACTCCCCTCGGTCACGGAAACGGATCTTCCCCCACTTCGGGAATTCGGGATTTTCTTGCAAATACTTCCTATTCACTGCCTGAGATAACCACCATAGATGATCATACCCGGGTCATAGACTGTGCAAATGGTTATGATGCCATTCACAGGGGATGGGCTGCAGGCAAAGGAAGCATGAAGGCAAAATTAAATAAAGCTGAGCGGGCCGGGGTGCACATTCGCAGGGTGTCGAGTGAACAGGATTTGGCAGCGTATTACAATATATATCAGAGTGCCTTGCTACGTTGGAACCCTCCTCCTTCTCATATCTATTCCCGTACTTTTTTTGAATTGATTCTGGATTCCGATGATCAATTCAAATCCAGCGGGACAAAAAGAAAGCAACGCGAGTCATCTGCAGGCGTTACATCCCGGGAGATCTGGCTTGCGGAGCATGAGGGCAAGATTGTTGCTGGCGCCGTGATACTGACCGGGAACCAGCATATGACCTACTGGCATGGCGCCTCTGACCCGGCGTTCCAGGCACTGCGACCCGTTAATCTATTAATCGCCACTCTCATTGAACACTGCTGCAAATACGGATTGCGATGGTTTGATTTCAATCCAAGTATGGGAATAGTGGGAGTTGACCGGTTCAAACAAAGTTTTGGTGCACAGGCAGCGTTCAGTCCGATACTTGAAAATAGAACATTCGGGGCCAGGGTTTCGGTCCTTGCCGGAAGAATCCTTCGCAGATTGCAAAAAAAGGACTCTGGCTAATGGGACTTCAGACGAAGGCATATCGCAGTGCCGGATGGAGCGGATTGTCCGGCATGATATCCAACAGCCTGGAACTGATCAAATATATTGTCCTTGCGCGATTACTTGGTCCAGGCGATTTCGGCCTTCTGGCCATGGCCATGGTCATCATCAGTATCGGACGTATTTTTGCTGACGGAGGCACGAGCAATGCAGTAATTCATTATAGAAATCAGACTTTGCGACAATTGTCCACACTGTACTGGATCAATATATTGGCAGGTATTACGCTCTACGGCATCGTTTTTGTTACTGCTCCATTTTTTTCCTCCTTTTATAGCGAACCTGAAGTGAACCATCTGCTGCGACTCGGAGGGCTGATTTTACCGGTTTATGCCGCAGGAGCACTTTATGAGGTGATGCTTCGCAAGTCGTTGTCTTTCAAATATATTACAATTGCCGAGAGTGTCAGTGCTACCATTGGATTCATAACGGCTGTAACACTTGCCCTTAATGGCTGGGGTGTTTATTCCCTGATCTGGTCTCACATTGTTACAGCGTCGTCGCTATCCCTGTTTTATATAGCCAACGGTTTTCGAAAATGGATACCAGCTTTTCACTTTGCTCCTGCCGACGTCTGGTCCCATTTGAGCTTTGGACTTTTTCAGATGGGGGACCGCAGCCTGGGTGTTTATGCCACACGAATTGATCAACTTATTATCGGACGGTTTTTCGGTCCCGAGATTCTTGGTGCCTATCACCTTTCCTATCATCTGGTGTTGTTTCCGATTGCCAGGCTCAGTCCGCTTCTTAACCGGGTTGCACTGCCGGTATTTTCCAGCCGAAAGGATGATGACGCCATATTACGAAACGGGTATCTAAAGCTGATGCGGGTGATGATGTCCATGGTCGCTCCCATACTGCTGCTTGCGGCGCTGACGGCTCCGTGGCTTGTTCCGTTGTTGTTTGGTGGCGGCTGGGAACTTGCCATCCAACTAATTCCTCTTATGGCGGCAGTCGGACTTCTTCGCATGCTTGGCAACCCAAGCGGAAATATAATTCTGGCAAAAGGCCGTGCCCGTCGACTTTTTCTATGGAACCTGTGCACAGCTATCGCAAGTACTGCGATCTTTCTGACCGGCGCTCAATACTCAGTATTTGTGTTGTTATGGCTCTACATTATTATTAATGTGTTCTATTTTGTTGCAGGACAAACGATTCTGGTACATCGTCTTATATCATTGGAATGGTCGCATTTTCTGAAAGGGGTTGTGCCTGTTGCCGCTGTATTAACATTTTCATGGATGGTTGGCCGGCTTTTCCGTTATTCTATAGAACGAGTAATGCACGTCACAGATTTCATTATGGTAATTTCCATTGTCGCGCTCTTCCTGATCGTTTACCTTCCCTTGATGATCAAACTGCAGTCCGATTTAATTCAGGAGGTTTTGCAGGCACTGAGGGGCAAGACCGGAAAACGCGATACTGTCAACACCTATCCAACTGATTCTTAGTATGTCACAGACCGTTATTCACAGTTTTCCAGTCTGGCTGCCACAAACGCAGACCTGGCTCTATCACCAGGTGCGTTTTTTACCTGAATCAATCACATCCCACATTGTATGCAAGGAAACTGAGCACCTCGATCAGTTTCAGCTTCCCAATATTCATTCGCTCTCGGGGCCTTCATCCCGTCTGAGTAAATGGAGCACCAGGCTGTTACATCACTCGGACTATCACCTCTACGTCAGGAGGATGTGCGGCAGACTCAGACCTGATATCCTGCATTCACATTTTGGACCGGTTGGGTGGAAAAACTACCGAATCATGCAGCTATTGGCATCCTCTCATATCAGAAATATCAAACAGGTAGTTACGTTTTATGGTCAGGATGTGGATCATCTGCCACATGTTAATCCTGACTGGAAAAAACGATACCGCGACATGTTCAGCGGAATAGACCTTGTTCTGTGCGAGGGGCCTTATATGGCTGGAAAGGTGGAAGCGCTGGGCTGTTCCGCTGAACGCATTCGGGTACATCGGCTGGGGGTGGATTTGAAAGCAATTCCATATCAACCCAGAAACAAACAGCAAGATGAACCTTTTCGAATTTTAATGGCGGCGGCTATTCGTCAGAAGAAAGGTTTTATCTACGGGTTGAAAGCAATTGAACAGGTTGCATCTCGATTTGATGTTGAGGTAACGCTGGTTGGTGATGCCATAGATGACGGGGAGTCACTCCGCGAAAAAAAGCGGATCGTTGATTTTTTAAAGACTTCTATCTTATCGGACAGGGTGTATCTCACAGGATTCCAGACAGCAAGTCAGTTGATGGAGACGGCTGCGGGTCATCACATATATCTTGCTCCAAGTGTAACAGCGATAGACGGAGATAGCGAAGGCGGTGCCCCTGTATCACTTATTGAAATGGCAGCCAGTGGCATGCCCGTTGTCAGTTCAAATCATTGTGATATACCGGGCGTTATCCAGGATGGTGAATCAGGGTATCTGGCAGATGAGCGTGATACGGAAGGTTTGGCAAAATGCCTTGAAAAACTAATATCCAAAACTGATTCCTGGTCAATATTGACAGACCGGGCCCGCAAGCATATTGAGACTTATTTTGATGCGCGAAAACAAGGTTTATCTTTATCCAAACATTATGATATGATTTAATAGTAATCTTTCTCTGACAATTCGTTAATGATACATGAAATCAATTAATCAAGCGCTGCCCCTGCATGGAACATTTCATTCTGAAATGGAATCGAGTTTGGATAAAACTGGCGTGCCAATGCAAACGGTTTGCCCCCGGGTTCTGTTTATTTCACACAGTGGTGATCTCTATGGTGCGGAGCGTTCTTTGCTCACTTTGCTGCGAGGATTAAATAAAAAAAATGCATATGAACTTTTGGTGTTTGCACCTCATGAAGGAGCCTTTACTCGTGCCCTTGATGCAGAGGGTATTGCCTTCCACGTGCTGCCCTTTACCCGTTGGATCGGCCAAAGGTGTCATTTTATAATGCGTTATGCAAGGAGGCTGAAAAACCGGTTGTGCTTTCCCGGACTTCTCAGAGAGGCCGGGAAATGGAAACCTGATGTTATTTACACCAATACGATTGCTACGCCAGTGGGAGCATGGATGGCAGATAAACTGCCGGGCCGGCCATGTCACATCTGGCATGCACGTGAAATACCGGGTGACAAAGATTTGGAATTTGGGCTGTTTGATATGGGTAAACGTTTGTCATTTCGATTGATGGCACGAACCTCAGATCGATTCATCTGCAACTCTGAGTACCTGAAATCCAGACTGAAGCCCGAACTGGAGTGTGAAATCGGCAGTAACAAAAAGAGCGACATAGCAGCAAGAATGCACATGGATGTTGTTTTGAACGGTATCGAATTCGCCAAAAGCATTCCTGATGCAAAAAAAGTTCGGGCTAACAGGCGATCATTTCGTCTGATTATGGCCGGCGGTTTGGGACCAAGAAAAAATTATGAAGAAGCTGTACGAGGTGTCAAAAAGCTTGTCGATGCGGGTTATGATATCCAGCTGGATATTTACGGCTCCGGTACGCCATCCACCGTGAAGAAACTCAGGAAGCAGATCTCCAATGCCGGCCTGGAGCATAGGGTGCATCTGATGGGTTATGTGGACAATTTCATGAATGAACTTACTCGTGCTGACATGTTGCTCATCACTTCCAGGATGGAAACATTCGGAAGAACTGCCGTTGAAGCCATGTTGTGCAAGTGTCCTGTGATCAGTTCAGATTGCGGTGCCCTGCCCGAGATTATCGAGGATGGAGAAACCGGGCTTCTGTACCGGTCTGGTGACATTGAACACCTGGCAGATCAGATCAGAAAATTGGCGGACTCTCCCTCGCACCAAGCTGATATCACCCAAAAAGCATTGGAATATGCGACAAAGCATTTCTCAGCTGAACGTTTTATTGATGAAATTTATCATATACTTCAGGATGTGCTATCATCACAGGTCTGTGGAAAAAGAGCATGAAGAACATCGCTAAGCCATTAAACAGCCATGTTGATTCGACCTCCCCTCCTCGTATTGCCATCGTTTTATCAACCTGGAATGGTGAGCAGTACTTGCCGGAACTTCTTGAAAGTTTAAGGCTTCAAACATGGGTGCATTGGGATCTGTGGGTGCGTGATGACGGCTCCGTGGATGGAACTTTGGCCATCCTCCAGGATTTTTCGAAAAAAATGAATAATAAATCAACCGGAAGAAGGATTCATGTTATTGAGGGGGAAAATTTGGGGGTGGTGCGAAGTTA
>SLLP01000158.1 GCA_007133995.1 Balneolales bacterium | reverse complement strand
CTTTTGTCACCGCTGTATGGAACCCGGTAAAAATGCCAGCGCTGAATCTCACCGGACTCCACCCGTTGCTTCTGGACCTGCTTGTATCCGTATTCCACGCTTGCCAGAAAGCCGTTCATGTCGGCAGGTTCAACCTGCATGTACTCTACTTTGAGCCAGGTGTCCTCGCTCATTGATTGCGCTTGTAACGAATAACTGGTGATTAATAGTAGTAAAATGGTAAATGTGATTTTCATCGTTTTGCTTGTCGATATTTTTTGTTATCAATGGTGCTGTGTGGTGTCAGAAAGCAATTTTGAGTTATAACGTAGGCCAATGCCCTGGTTGCATTGTTGTTACATGATTATAAGCTGATAATGAACAAGTTTGCGCAAGATCGTGTATAATAAAAATCAAACCAAATGGTTTTTCGGAATCAAATAAAGTTTACTCATGGACATATATCATCGAAACTGCATTACTGCCCTTATTTCTCTCATACTGTTCATAACCACTGTGGCCAATGGCCAGCAATGGATTGCCGGACCCCACATAACCGAAAAAGGTGCTGGCGGGGAGACCATCACCGGTCATGTATTTTACGATTCCAATAAAAATGGAATTATGGATGATGGTGAAAAAGGTGTTGCCGGAGTACTGGTTTCGAACGGACTCGACTGGGTGCGCACCGATGATGAGGGTTATTACGAAATCGCTGTGCGGGAGGATATGGACCTGACCATAGTCCAGCCTTCGGGCTGGCGGGTACCTACCGACGAACGCATGGTTCCACAGTTTTTCTACATCCACAAGGAGGGCGGCACCGGATATCACATGAGGTTCGGTGGATTGCCGGACACCGGCCCTGCCCCCGCTCATGTAGACTTTCCATTGATTCGCGAGGGTGCCGCTGGAAAACAGTTTGCGTGTGCGGTGCTTGCCGACCCGCAACCTTATTCCAATGAACAGCTTGGATGGCTCAGAGATGGCGTGTTCGCGGATATTCTGGAGGGAGAATACCGGCAAAGTGATTGCATGATCCATTTGGGGGATGTGGTTGGTGACGATCTGGGCCTGCTGGATCGTCTGCTTGAACTGGCGGCAGCGTCGTCAGGCATGCCACAGTGGCTGGTACTTGGCAACCACGATATCGACTTCGATGCCAAATCGAATAAAGATAAGGCAGATTCGTGGCGTCGCATTTACGGCCCTAACAACTATGCATTCGAAATGGGAAATGTGCTCTTTGTGGTTCTGGACAATGTGTATTACCCTTGCGGCGAAGAGGATGTGGCCCGGGGTCGCATGAACTGTGCGGAAGACCGCTCAGCAACATATAATGCGCGCCTTACGGAGACACAATTTACATGGCTGGAGGGACTTATTCAGAAAACACCCGAAGACAGACTGATCGTTTTCAATACTCACATTCCGTTCGTATCCTTTTTGGTTGCAGGAAGCGGACAGCATCAGACCGATGAGCTGACAAGAATTTTTGCCATGGTGGAAGGTCGTGAGGCGCTGTCGTTTTCGGGCCATACGCATACGATGGAAAATCACTCGCCCGGGCAGCTATTCGAAGGGTGGACCGAGAATACCGGCATTGGTCCGCTTCCGTTCCGGCACATTATTGCCGGTTCGGCCTCCGGCTCTTGGTATCAGGGAGACTTCAATATTTTCGGTGTCCCAATGGCGCTGCAGCGAATGGGAGCACCAATGGGATATCTTCATGTTGACTTTGACGGTACCGAATACAAGGAAAGATATATCGGCACCCGCCTGCACAAAGAGCGCGGTCAATGGATTGGATTGAACACACCTGGTTTTCGTGAATGGTTCAATACCATCATTGAATGGGATTCCTTACCCTCAAACGAAAGGGATTCTATTCCACCCTATTCAATAAACGACCTGAAGGATACCTACCTGCTTACCCCGGAAGATTTCGAAGACGGTGTGTGGCTTACCGCGAATGTATGGACCGGGTCAGCCGAAACCGATGTGCAAGCAACCCTCTCAAATGGAGATGTGCTGATTCTGGAGCGCACCCAGCAAGGTCAGGGCGAGAGTCCGAATATCGGTGCAGAATGGGCGGATCCGTTTGCTGCAGCCCGTCAGCTCTCTGTTGCTCGCTTTGCCTATCAGAGTACACTTGGCGATGAACGGGCCCAGGGCCATCAATTGTATCGCGGAAGCAGCAGAGGCCCGTCACCGCCACGACCCCAAATGGCTATTACCGCTCTGAATATGCACCTCTGGCGGGTAAAGCTCCCTGTATTGCCAATGGGTATACATGTGATCGAAGTCGTGAGTACCGACAGGAACGGACTTCGGTTCCGTGACACCATAGTTGTGGAGGTTCGCGAGGAGAGGCCACCCCCTTATTGGAGGAAAGAATTGTGGGAGTAAATTGTGGTAGCAAACCCGTATCTTTACATATAGTGCAATTGTTGCCATCTTATGCCGGGCAATGTACCAGATATGCGAGAATTCATGCCGATATTTTTTTTTACGGCCTTTTTCTGTGTTATAGCCTCTAACGGATACACTCAGCCTCAATATCTGTATCTGAATGAGGTAATGGCCTCAAATGCCATAACCTTGCATGATGAGGATGGCGACTACAGCGACTGGATTGAATTGTACTATGCCGGTGAAGAACCACTCGAATTGTGGGGGTATGGTCTGTCGGATAATGGTGAGGATCTCTATAAATGGGTGATTCCGCAAATCACGATGCATCCGGGAGAGTTCCTTGTCATCTGGGCGTCGGGGAAAGACCGAACCGAACCGGGGCGGGAACTTCACACCAACTTCCGTATAGCTCAGCAGGGTGAAGAAATCATTCTGACCGATCCCCATGGAACACGGATCGACGAATTGGCACCTGTAACCATTCCAACCGATATCAGTCTGGGTCGAAAACCGGACGGTACCGGGGACTGGTTTTTTTTTCAGGATCCGACCCCCGGCGCATCCAATACCGGTGCGGCCCATAGCGATATTCTCGAAAAACCTGTCCTTTCACATCATCCGGGTTTTTATGACAGGGACTTCCAATTGACATTGTCTCATCCGGATCCCGGTGCCACGATCTATTACACCCTGGACGGTTCCCGGCCCGATACGAACGCTCAGGTTTTTACCGGGGAGCCCATCCCTGTACGGGATAGAACGAATGAGCCCAATCAGCTCTCCGTCATACCGACTGCCACCGGAGATCCCGATCGATTTTTAACCCCCAATGGCCTCATTAAAAAAGGCACCGTAATACGTGCACTGGCGGTAAGATCCGGATCTCTCCCGAGTGATATTATTACAGGTACATACATTGTTGATCCTCTTGAATATGACCGCTACTCGCTGCCGGTCGTTTCAATTGTTGGTGATTCGACCCATTTTTTTAGCGATAGCAGTGGTATTTATGTTCCCGGCGATAATATCCCTGCCAATTTTAACCAGCGCGGCAAGTGCTGGGAAAGACCGGTACATTTTGAATTGTTTGATAAAAACGGCACGCTTTGCATGAGCCAGGATATCGGTGTTCGAATCCATGGTGGTGCCAGCCGGATGTTCAGGCAAAAATCTCTCCGGTTGTACGCCCGCAACGAGTATGGTGACAATCGCTTTTATCATACCATATTTCCTGATCAGCCTTACGATGCATATAACCGGCTGATATTGCGAAACTCCGGGAACGACTGGCAGTCCACAATGTTTCGGGATGCCCTGGCGCAAAGACTGGTCCGGCATTTTGATATCGATACGCAAGCATACAGGCCCGTTATCCTGTTTCTTAACGGCGAATACTGGGGGATTCACAATATTCGTGAACGCTATGACCGGCATTATCTTGAGCGGGTTTATGATATCGATCCCGACAACATCGATCTGCTTACATACCGGATTTTGCAGGATGTTGAAGTCAAGGAAGGAGATGCCGGCCATTTCATTGAGACACTGCAAATCGCGGAAGAGTTTGATGCAGCTCACACTTCTATTATGGATGCACTCAATGAACGAATGGATCTCGACCAGTTTATCGATTACTACAGCGCACAGATCTATTTCGGGAATTATGACTGGCCGCAAAACAACATCGACTTTTGGCGTCTTCGCATACCTTATGACGCCACCGCACCCGGGGGGCATGACGGGCGCTGGCGATGGCTCTTGTACGATACCGACTTTGCTTTTGGTATGTACAGACGAAATTTCGACATGGTCCAATGGTTGAAGCGGGATCACTGGTCTACCGATATTTTTCGCAGTCTCCTGGAGGATGAAACATTCCGGCACCGTTTCCTCAATCGCCTGGCAGATCATTTGAATACCACTTTCAGGTCCCAAAGGGTTCTGGAAAAGATAAACGCAATGGCAGAAATAGTAAGGCCGGAAATAAGCGAACACATTGACCGGTGGCGTATGCACGAATCCATCGAGCAATGGGAAGCTGATGTAAATATCATGAGAGAATTTGCAGCTAACCGGCCCGCATCCGTCCGGGAGCATGTGATGTCCGGTTTCAATATCGAACAGACACATCGGCTTACCGTCACGCCTTTTGATCCGGCGGGCGGCGCTATTACAGTGAACTCCAAAAGTATCACCGCAGACACGCCCGGAATTCCACAAGATCCCTGGCCGTGGACAGGTGAGTATTTTGAAGGCATACCGGTAACGTTGGAAGCCGTGCCGCCTGAGGGTCAAAAATTTTCACACTGGGAAAGTGCGACCGGGATTTACGAAGAACCGGTAATAAACGTCACACTCACCGATGACCTCTCCCTGAAGGCCGTTTTCGTGGCAGCGGATCCCACTGCTAGTGATGATCCGGACAGCCATGACGACCGGCCGGTATCATTCCATCTTGAGCAAAATCACCCAAACCCGTTTAATCCGGTAACAGTAATTCGATTCGACCTGCCCGATGATCATCACGTGGTGCTGGAAGTGTTCGATCTTACCGGTCGTAAAGTGGCAACTTTGCTGGATCAATGGCATAAGGCGGGTTCCTATCAGGTGACTTGGGATGCCTCTTTGCACGCCAGCGGGTTGTACTTCTACAGGATACGCGCGGGTGACCATGTTAAAACGCGCTCGATGACTCTTGTCAAGTGAGCGGGCTGAAAAGCTCTGCCAATCTCGTTCTTTGAAATAAGAATCCTCATAAATCCTATATGGGGAAGCCATCCGGGCGTCGGGTGAGGTAACTTGCCCGGCGAAGCCCCGAAGACAATACCGGTGGACGAGGCTGGACCGGAACTAATAAATGGTTTGGGACTTGTCGGTACAGGGCAGATCGGTTAGCGAGCTGACGGGTTGCAATCGCAAAGGTGAACGTCGACAGTGGCCTCGTGAAGCGCAACGTGCGGATATCCCCCTGAGAGCACGGAAACAACGGAGATGCCGACCCGCCATTTCATCGGGGAAGGCAACACGGACGGACTTAGCATAGGTAAGTGGGAAGTCCGATCTCCCGGGGTGTAAGGCGGCGACACGTCAGCAAAAGATTGGCAGGGAACAGTCGAGACCCTCATGCATCCGCGTGGGTTCCATGACCACAGCGGTAACGAGACCTATAAGGAGAAGCCGAAATGGGATCGCAGGTGCATGCAGGGAGTCGGATGGGTCCATAGTAGCGTTGGTATCGGCAAGACAAGATAACTTGCCGGGAGCGAAGAGGCCCAGCTTCTATCAAAGTATCACAAGTAACGAAGGACTCGTGTTAGTGTCCGAAAGGACTAATCAACATGCATAGAAAAGTCAGTGAATTACGGAAGATACTCGGTCACG
>SLLP01000166.1 GCA_007133995.1 Balneolales bacterium | reverse complement strand
ATAGAATGTCCATGACGTTTAAATCATAATCCTGTGTGTCATGGGCTTTGCCCGGTCATGGCCATTTCCCCCTTTTTATTCGTGGATCAGATATTATGGCTTCGCCATTGACAATTCATTTTATCCAATATTTATGTACTCCGAAAAACGACACCTGGCTGTTCAATTCGCGATTTGGCCCTCTGCCAAATTTACGGTTCCAATCTTGCAAAGGCCCTTTGAATTGTGGCAGCTTCACATCAACCGGTCTTAACTCCGAATTCAGTCGAAAAATAACATTTGTGTCATGGATAAATTATCTTTCACAACACAACTATGCAAATTTTTTTATTATTCAGGAAATATTTTTATTAATTCGAACAAATTTCTGATTTGTATCCCAAATTAGAAGCAACCAGACAGAATCAGACAAAAAATGATTTTTCGTACTCTCCAGATAAAAAAAAGTCTTATTCATTCAATTTAAAGCAGTTTATCAAAGAATAAAATCCAGGCTCTGATTTGTAATGTATCATTAAATCAACCCGGATTTTAAAAATTTTAATAAAAAATGGTTGACTTTTTCATACCTGACCTCACAAAACCTGTGGATTAAAAGAAAATTTATTTCCATTTTTTGCAATGGCTCATCTATCAATAAAATGAGAGGGGCCGAAATTACTTAAACATGGCAATATGCCGTGATCACTCCACTGAATCGACAGGATTTTTTTGTTGCTGCCAGGAAAATAAATGAAAAAACACGAATCTCAATCGAATCTCTCCATAAATCCGGGTAAGCAAAAGGAAAGTCAAGTGCCATACAAGGATGCGTCATTACCCATTTCTGAACGCATCGAGGATCTGATGCGCCGAATGACTCTGTACGAAAAAATCGGACAGATGACACAACTTGATATTACGCTTATAAATACAACAGGTAAACAAAAAGATATCGAGCTGGATCCGGAAAAAGCCCGTGATATGATACTGCATCACCACATTGGCTCATTCTTAAACGGGGAAGCGGTACCACCTCGGACCTGGTACGACTTCATGCATGAACTGACGCGCATTGCCGTTGAGGAGACACGTCTGGGAATTCCGATTATATACGGCATTGACCATATTCATGGAGCAAGCTACCTGGAGGGGGCGACGATTTTCCCTCAGGGCATAAATATTGGTGCTTCATTCAATCCAAAGCATGCTTATAATTCTGGATGGGTTACAGCCCTGGAATCAGCTGACCTGGGGCATCACTGGATTTTCACCCCCATACTTGATCTGGGGGTCAATCCGCTTTGGGCCCGGCTTTGGGAAACCTATGGTGAAGATCCCTGCCTGTCTGGAGTAATGGGTGTTGCCTACGTAAACGGGCTTCAAAATAACGATGAAACAACTCCATACAAACAGGCTGCAACCGGCAAGCATTTCCTTGGCTATTCTGATCCAAAAGCCGGATGGGATCGCACGCCGGCCCTCTTGCCAATGCAGCAGATCCACGAATTCCACCGACCATCATTTCAAAAAGCTATTGATGCCGGTTTGAAGACCATCATGATCAACAGCGGCGAAATCAACGGCATCCCGGCCTTGGCTTCGCATGACATTCTGACAAAACTGTTGCGGGATGAAATGGGCTTTGAAGGTGTGGTCATAACGGACTGGGATGACATAGGCAAACTGGTCAACTTTCATTACACCGCCGAAAACTTCAAAGAAGCTACGTATGATACGGTCATGGCCGGTATTGACATGAGTATGACTCCGCTACACCTCAAATTCAATACATCCCTGCTGGAACTGGTTCAAGAAGGCCGCATCCCCGAGAAACGAATTGATGAATCCGTCCGGCGAATTCTCAAACTCAAATTTGAATTGGGTCTGTTTGAACATCCCTATCCGCGCAGTGATCGATTTGAACGAATCGGAAGCAAGGAAAACCGCCAAAGGGCTCTGGACGCGGCTCGAGAATCAATTGTGCTGCTGAAAAACGAGAATCATACCCTTCCGGCTAGAAAATCATCACGGATCGGTGTATTCGGCATGAGTGCCAACAGCAAAAGAAACCTGTGCGGTGGATGGACCATCGCGTGGCAAGGCGGAGGCGAAGATCAGTACCCTGCCGACATACACACCATTTTCAGTGCATTGAAGGAAGAATATCCAGAGGCTGAAGTTCTGCTTTTTGGTCCGGATGACATACCGTACCCCAAAGATGCTGCAACATCAGATGCAACAGAATCATCCCATGCATGCTTTATTGATAAGCTGAACAGTCTGGATGTACTCATTTACGCCGGGGGCGAGGAGCCTTATTGTGAATTTGCAGGAAATATCACGGATCTGAGACTGCCGGAAAATCAGGTCCATGAGCTGAAACTGCTCTCTGAGTCGACGTCTCCTCTGGTATTGGTACTCGTACAGGGCCGCCCCCGCCTGATCAACGATGTCATCAATGATGTCGAGGCCATACTTTTTGCAGGACTGCCTGGTTTTGAAGGCGCCAGGGCAATCTCGAATGTGATCAGCGGGGAAATGAATCCGTGCGGAAAAATGCCGATATCCTATCCTTTGAACCCGAACCACTACCTGTCTTACAATCACAAAAGAAGCAATTTATACTTTTTTGATCCGGCAAGGGCCAATAAAATTATTCACGGCAACCTGACTACTTCCCTCTTTCCGTTTGGATACGGCCTGAGTTACACCTCATTCGAATATTCTGAACTGAAGCTCAGTGCGCCATCAATGGCCGAAAAGGGCAGCATTTCAGCAACTGTCAAGGTCACCAATACCGGACAGGTTGATGGCAGGGAGACGGTGCTCTGGTTTACCTCAACTCATGTGGGTCGCATTACCCGTCCCGTAAAAGAACTAAAGCACTTTGAGAAAGTCAGCCTGAAGCCGGGAGAGTCCGCCACCCTTGCGTTTGTCATCACCCCTGACCGGGTTTTCTATCCTGATGAAAAGGGAAGTACTATTCTGGAAAAAGGCAACTACAGCATAATGGTTGGTGATCAGAAGCAGGATTTCAGTATCATCGATTAGCCGCAAAAATTCATGCGTATTACGTTGCGCCCAGGGAGTCCTGATAACGTTTCACAAGAGCGTCGGTATAATCCGATTCATGCTTTCTGATAAAATCATACACTGCCAATCTGAGGAATCTTCTCCCCTGTTCATCCTTTTTGGCAAAAACTTCACTCATGGTGTATTTGATAAACAGATCGGCATGTTTCAACTGTAGCAGTTTCGGCAGATCCCCATCGGCATATTCCTTCTCCGGAGGAAATTTCTGAATGCTCAAGTTCAGATTGAATTCCTCCTTTACCTTTTCCAAAACATTCCTGGATTGGGCCCATATATTTCTGAACAGTCCTGGTTCTTTAACGGCAATGCATTCCAGCGCTGTGAGATAACTGATATCTTCAACAACTCCGTGAAATCGCAGTCCGGAGGTTTCATCAGGCACATCTGTCAGTTTATCTACCGGGCCAGACAAGCCCGTTATTCGGGTTTGGCGGGCTACCAGCCAATGTTCCTGGGTTATTTCTTCACCCGGTGCAATAAAGTCAGGCTGGATATCACGCCGAAGTAGCTCTGTTATCAGAAAGAAAAGCTCGAATGGAGTAAGCGATCCTTTTGTGCGGGCAAACGATACTTCCAAAACCACATCATCGCGACGGTCTTCCATGACCAGAACCCGTTCCATTTCATCGACTTGTATAATTATTTCACCCAGCATGCGGATGGCGGCAAGGACCTCGGTCTCATTGGGTATGATAACCCTGGATTCGGGTTGCTCCCCATCATCAGAAAAATAGATCGGGCCAAGATCAATTCTATTGCCTTTATATCGATAGAACATAAGCTCGAATTTATCATGAAGCTCAATCCAGGGAATTTCCAATACCGCTTCAAGCAGCTCTATTTTGGGCTTTTCCCGAATGGAGTATAACGGCTCGATGAAGGGCTCGATTGAAAAGCGCGTGTAGCCGGCATCCAGCATAACTTTCAGGTCTTCGGGTGTTGTGAGATGGCAGGCCTCAGCAGCAAATCCGCCCTCGTAACCTTCGCTGAAAATAGTCCAGGTAACAGCATCACGTGCATCTTCAGGATGCATGTCCAGCCTGCGCAGCTGATGAATACACTGCCGGGAAAAAGCCAGATTCGCCTTTCCTTTGAAGGCCAGAAGCTGCGCCTTGCCCGCCAGTCCGAGCACATCACCAAAGGCAATGCTTATCTGGCCGCTCTGCTCATTTGTTGGAGCACAATAGGGGAAGTCTTCACGAATTTTTTTGGCCACAGACCGACTCCATCGGCATTTCATAACCACAAAATCGGATTGGCGATGAATCACATTACCATCGTATTCCTGCATCACCCGCAACGATTCTCCGCCAAGAATAAAGAGGGCATTTCTGTCATTGAATTTACCTGCCATGAACACCCCGCCCCTGGAGAATTTCCGAACGGATGCGGGATAGACCAGGAGCACCTTCTCCTGGTCGTCCAGAATAATCCGGACCAGGTCATTCGAATTCGACCTGTCCCCTACAGACTCCAATCGTCTGACAAGTTCACGGCGGTTTGAAAATCCTTCGATTTTCTTCATAACACTATAATCAATTCGATTTTATGTGATACTGTCTAACCATCGATCATTACGAATATTGCAGGTAACTGTGGTTTGTTCTTGAACCGATTTTTAAAGGTCTTTCTACCTGGAAATACCTGGCCTTGAGGCCAATGTCACCAATAACGCAAAAAACGGCACAGAAGTCATAAATGCGGCAATCCAGAGATGAAACACCTGGAATGCCGGCGGTATGCCAAGGTAAACGAGACCTGCTCCCAAAAGTATCTGCACCAGGGTTGCCGCTGTGTTCATTACGGCAAACAGTGGAAGCATGGTCCCGCCGGCATATCTTAAAGCAATATAGTTGAAGATCAATACAAGCCCCAATACCAGCCAGGAGAAGCTTCGGTGAATCATATCGATACTGCCGACCTGGTCCATCCACAGATTTCGATCAAGCGCCGGATAGGTTGCTTTGACCGCCTCCAGTGCTTCCCTGACCTGTGATCCGAAAACAACCTGCGTTATGGTTACAGCAATAAGCAGTAGTAATACCGTTATGAGATACCGCCTGCCTTTTGAACCGATAGTGAGACGGATGCGATCACGCAGCGACTGGAACCAGGTCCATATCAGCACATTTAAAATGAGCACGGCTATCACCATGTGAATCGTTATCATTCCGCTTTGCAAGCCGCTGCGCACCACCTGTCCGCCAAGCCAACCCTGAAACAGGACCAGTGCAAAAGCGGCAAATGCCCCGATGAACACCGAAGGTGACCTCCAAATGTAGCGGGTCGAGAAAATCAGTGTGAGTACGATCAGAAATCCCACCAGGACACCCACAAGGCGATTCACATACTCCATCCATGTTTTGAAAACATTGAATTGGGCCGGGTCGTATGCTTCCGGAAGGTCGGCTACCGTGGTTGGCGGTATCCATAACCCGAAACATTTGGGCCAGTCGGGACAACCCAGGCCGGCACCGGTCGCACGTACAAGGCCACCGATGAAAATCAGCAGGAATGTCACCGCTATGGTGATCAATGCTGTTTTCTGAAATACATTCAGATTTGAAAAAAGGGAACGCAAAGTCATTGAAAAATCCTTTATCTGCATATGCCGGAGCGAACATGCCGGCCACCAGTCAAATGGCCTGTTCCATGCGATCCGGCCGTTTGACTGAAGCAATATTTTCGTCCAAAATACCGCATTTTTTTGTATTATT
>SLLP01000137.1 GCA_007133995.1 Balneolales bacterium | reverse complement strand
CAAAAGAGAAATTGAACACCGAAGCCCGTTCCAGGAAAAACTGGCGCTGTTCGGGGAAAAAGAGGGAAAACCTCGACAGGTTCACCTGCTGGTCATCCGCCTCGACCTGGGCAAAATCGGTATTGATGGTCAGGTCAAGCGTGGTATTGTTGGTGATGCCCATTTTTACATCCAGGCCGGCTTCAAGCGTCAGTTCCGAGTCGTGGCTGAAAGCGCCGTTATCCGGATTCCTGACCGCGGCTCTCTCGCCGCCTCCGAGCAGGTAGGGAGTAATAAAGACCGGCATTTGATTTTCCACATCATGGAGTACGATATCACTGGCCTGCGAGATTTTTCTCACGCTGTCGAATCCCCAGTCAGGTGGGATGGCCGGAAAAATATGAAGGGTTGTAGTGCGGGCTATGTAGCGATTTGCGATCAATCCCATTTCCACTCTTCCGTCTCTGCTTTCAAACCGAAGGCTGCTGAATGGAATGCGCATCTCTGCCGTCCACCCGAAATCGGTGATCACCGCTTCGGCCTCCCATATGGTATTCCAGGCAAGACTCGCCGATGCGCCGTCATCGCTGATCGCGGCATCAACCCTGGAACCGGTCGGGGTCACGGCAAACCAGAGCGCATTTTCGCTGTCAAGAAACGTATCAAGGATGATGGAAATGTTGGATATGCTCAGATTCATCTCATCCCGCTTGTACGTGGAGGCGCCCACATTTTCCGGATCGTCATAGCAGACGCAACTCACATACAGGTACTCCTCGTCGTGGGCAATGCGCAGTTTGGTTTCGGTGGACGGGACCGGATCCCCGAACGAGGGCCAGTGCGTAACCAGCGGCAGCGGTTCGATGGCTTGCCAGGCCGGTTCGTCAACCCTGCCGTCGAGTGTTACCGGTCCGTTCAGCTTTGGAACGACATATGGTGATGATTGAGCGCTGAGATCCCTGGATGCAATGAAGATTGCGCAGAATGCAAAAACCAGCAAGCCGGCTCTTATTCTGTTCTGATCCAAGACGTTCCGGGTCCGTGATGTGTTCATTCGTCGTTGCATGTCAATAAGAGCATAGTTGAATGAGTGATACATCATCTGATGAAGTACGCTCTGGTCATAATAAGCGAAAATTTAATAGAACATACAAATAACCTATTCTTAAATAACGTTTTATGGATATCTGTTATCAAATCGATAATTCATTGTTATGACTGAAAACCGGTGGCATCACATCTCGCAGCTTTTCACGCGGCACACAATCAGGGATTGGGGCATCGGGACATCAAGCCGGCCAATCTGATTGTCACCAATGAAGGGACCGTGAAAATCCTGGATTTTGGCATCACCAAAGCTGCCCAGTCAGGCCTTACGTAAACGGAATGGAACCCGCGCACGGCAGTCTATATGGCGCCTGAACAGGTGAAGAGGGAACATGTCCGTCCCGGGGCTGACATTTGGGCATTGGATGTTTTGTTCTGGGAGGTAATCAAAGGCCAACGCCTGTTTCAGGGTGAAAATGAAGCTTCGCTGATCTACCAGATCGTCCACCAGCAACCGGCAACAATTCAGCAATTCGTCCCCGGAATCTCACCCGGACAGATCCGTATCATTGACCGCTCACTGGAAAAAAACCTGAAAAACGTTATACAACCATTCCGGATTTTTTGCGTGATCTAGATGAGCACCAAAAGCGGTCTGCTGGGCAACAAGGGAGCAGATTCCATTATCGAACGATTGCAGGATACCTTCGCACTCCGAAACGAGCATTTGTGGCAGGCTCCGGCATACTTGCCCTGTGCATCCTTTTGGTATGATTCATGGACTGGCAATCCAATATCAAATGGGCAACACAGGAAGCCTCTGTCAAAATCGACCGGCTGATGGAAGAAAACCAGTATGCGGCGGCATTCATGCTGGCAAGCGAAGCGCTCAGCTATGCGCCGAACGAACCCTCGCTTGAACATCTTCTGGAAAGCGCATCCTTTACGGTACAAGTGGAATCGGATCCACCCGGAGCCATTTCCCTGACCGCCCTCAAAAGTGCTTTGTATGATTTTTCACGCAGGCTGCCTGCAAAAGCGACAATGTTAATGTTTTTAGAATTTTTGGATTCAAAAGGTCAGAATGAAACCGGTTTGATAACCATGCGTTTGCAATTCATAAATGCATAATGTCCATAATTTTGCTAAAAAACTTGACACTCTGTCAATATCCCGTTATTATTATAATAATAACAATAGGATGCACCTTGGAAGTTTCTTTGTTTTATCGTCTGCAGATTTCGCAGTCTGCGCAGAGTTGAAAGCATGACCGCGATAACAGAGACCATATTGCAGGGCTTTACCTCCGCTCGAAAGCAAACCCAGAGAAAAATCAGCCTTGGACTTGTATTCACCCTTGCCTGCTTCTTCTATGTGGTGGAGCCCTATTTCCTGTACTCTTCTCATCAGCAGGCAGCTGTTGAACGAAGAGATCAAATAAGTGACGAAGTCAAAAAGTTGAAGTTGCAGCTTCGACAGACACAGGCGGTGAATCGTAAGATGCAGCACGCTCTGAATATGATCCATGAGCGCATCAGGGACTATCCCGATCACCTGAACCAGGACGTTCTTCCACAAATCCGGGATCATTTTTATGCTGCGGACCGTTATAACCCGGGTTACCGGGATGACCCGGAGAATGACGGATCCCAAGAATACCAGGAATCGCAGTATGGTGAACTGCAAACCGGGCAAGCAGAGCAGCTTGTGAGGCTGGATGACCCTCCAGATGACCTGGCAGATGGTCCGGCAGGTGGCCCGGCCGACGATCATGGCGAGCATAACGGAGATCGGGGATTATGGAATGATGTCTCGGGTGCCAGGGATATGGTTCAGTCAGTGCGTTTTGGAGATCCCGATGTGCAAGTTGAAGTGCCCGGCTACATCACGGAGTTTGCAGATGCGGTCAACTGGTACGTTCGGAACTGGTTCCGGCAAATTATTGATGACCTGTACGGTGATATTGTAGAACCTATCCAACAGAATGAACTGCTCGCAGATCTTGATCTGTTCGAAAGTGGCGATGGGCCATCCCGGCTGGAGGCGCTGACAAATCAGGCCGTGGAGGCTGTGAGCGGACACCTGGACACCGTTGACCCGGACTTTTGGCATTCCTATGAGGATGGCAAAGTTGCTACGGTTGGTGAATTGCAAGGGGTGATCGACAGGTCGTTTGAACCGGTGACCAACCGATTGGATGATATCTATATGAGGATTTCCGGAAGCATTGAAAGCATGCAGGATTCGATGGATGAACTGGAGGTTGAGTCCAAAGAAATCAGTGCCAGTCTGGATCATCTCAACGACCGGATCGAATCCATGAGCACTCCGTTTGGTGCCGTACCACTGCGCACAACGGAGCTTATTGCACTGTTTCCGGTGCTGATCGTCCTCATTATGCTCTTCACCGCACTGTCCCTGGCAAAAAGTGCGCGATTGTATGGCGAACTGTGGCAGGAGTATCAGTTTGATGGCAGAAAAAACACATCCGGCAGAAGAAAACAAGCCAGCCCCAACGAAAAGGAGCACCTGCGCGAATTCAGGCTGCTGACCGACTGCTGGTTTCTGCCTCCCTGGTCTTCTCCAGTTCAGCCAGTGCTGCTTGTTCTGTATGCATTGGCCATGGCCGGCATATTCATCTATTCCAGTTTCCTGATCTGGGTAGAACCGGGTGTGTTCCGGTTTCCTGGCATGGGAGAGGACACTTTCCGGCGGTCGCTGTTCCTGACGGCTTATGTGGCCGGATTTTTTGTCATGGCCGGCACCATTTGGGTTGGATACAAAAAGCTGGCCGATGTACCCCTTCCAAAGTCATGACACCATTGAAATGTTATTTGAACTGGTGGATAAGCTTTGAGGCCCGGACCCGGACATGTGTACAAAACACGAATCCAGTCCGTTTCACAGGGTGATCTCGGGCAGGCGCTTTTCGATCATGTCCCGACGGTTTTCCAGGGACGGCGGAAGCCAAAGCTTTACGCCAAGATCCTTTTCATCCTGTGCAGCACCATAGCCCGGGCCGTCCGTTGCTATTTCAAACAACACGCCACCGGGGGACTGGAAATAAACAGATTTGAAAAAATGCCGGTCAATCACGGGGGTGGGGGAGAGCCCGCTGTTTGCAACCTCCTTCCGCATCCACAATTGCTCTTCTGAATCCCGGGCACGGAAGGCCACGTGGTGCACCACGCCCCGGCCGCTCACGCCTCTTTTTGGCTCAACCTGGTTCAGGATTACCGATCCGCCTACGGTTTCGCTGGTTTTGAGCAGTGTCAACGGCCCGTCCATGCCGGCATTTTCGAACCCGAATACCGTTTCCAGCAGATCTGCGGTTTCCGCTGTTCCAGTCATTTCGAGCGTGGTGCCCCAAAACCCGCGGATCCCGTGTTCAGCGGGCACGCTGCTGTCGTCCCATGCGCCGACCGCATCCACCGTTTCATCAAAAACAAGTTCCAGTGTGAGCAAGTCGGGGTCCAGGAATGAGATCACCTGCTTGCCGAACCGCTCAAATGGGCCGTCGAAGTCGAGACCCTCCGCAGAGAGCCGTTCCGCCCAGAAGTGCACGGAATCAGCTGGAACGGCGAAGGATACGGCGGTGGCCTGACCGCTGCCCGGTTTTCCCTGCACGGCCATGGGCCAGGGAAAGAAGGTGATGCTAGAACCGGGCTGGCCCGTACCGTTGACGAAAAACAGATGGTAGACCGACGGGTCGTCCTGGTTGATGGTCTTCATGATCAAGCGAAGCCCGAGGGTCTTGACGTAAAAATCGGTGGTCCGCTGTCCGTCCCCGCCAAGAACGGTAATGTGATGAATTCCTTTTCCGGCTCTATCCATTCAGGTTTCTCCAAAATTTGTTGAACCCGGATGGATGCATCCGGGCGGTGTGCTGCTCGTTAAGGCAATATTACCTTATCTCAGCAAAAATCAAAGTCTTTTGGATGCGGTTGTGCCATAGGCATTTCTCAGGCCTGTACAGGCAATTCCCGCCGGCATCCGGCCCTCTTCCTCAAGCTGACATCGAAAGATCAGGTTCAACGGACCGGGGGCATTGGCGACCACGCCATGCGTTTCGTGCATGGTATTCAACCGCGTCACAAGGTCTCCGCCCTGTGAATGTCCCGCCAGAAAAATTTTGTCGATGGTGATTCCCAGCTCACTTTCAGCCCGGTTTTTCATCCACAAGAGCGCCGCTTCAGAATGCGCGATGTTGTCCCCAATGAGAAGATTTTCTTCGGGGTAGACGACACTTGCGATCATCATATCGTCGCGATCAAGAATCCGCTTGAAGCCGTTGAGTGCCTTGTTGGCCGCTTCCAGAATCTTGTCGTCAAACCAAACGGTGCCATGATAGATCAAAGCACGTCAAGGTCATCATTTGCCGGTTTGTCGATAACCACATCCACCGACACACCATCATAAATGACGGTTTTGGTGGTTCTGTAAGCGCCGTTGCCGGCCCTATCGACTTCAAGGCTGTCTTTGCCGCATGACACAATGACGATCAGTAAAAGCAGGAACAGGCGCATCTATTGTGTTTATGTGAAGCTGGGCCGTATCCTAATCCCTTTCCACCTCGAAGGATACTTTGGTTATAACGCCATAGGAGACAATCTTGTTATCCTGTACATCTGCTTTCATGTCCTTGACGTAAACGGACTTGATGTTTTTTATGGTTTTGGAGGCCTCTTCCACAACGTTGGCAACCGCATCGTCAAAACTTTTCTCCGATCCGCCTATGAGTTCTACAACTTTTACGATAGTCATAACAAACCTCT
>SLLP01000205.1 GCA_007133995.1 Balneolales bacterium | reverse complement strand
TTTGAACATTTGCGATGGCAGATTGTGTTACCGTTGTCCCGGGGCCTTTTCGCCAGCGATAGTTGAAACTGAGACTCATGGACCACGGGACATCAATCCGCTCTATTCTTCCGTAATGAATGGCTTCGTCGATAGGATGAAACCGGGATTGATCCAACGGATCGTAATGCTCGGGATAGTGCCATTTCGGCTGTTCGAAGCGACCGCGACCACTTCCATCACTGCTGAACCGGGTACTTGCTGCGAACGTGAAATTTGTGAGCCGCATCAGCTGCTTGCTGTCTTTCCAGATAAAACGATCAATCTGAACGCCGTCATCATCAGTGGCATAGAAGCTGAAGACGGCATTTGCGTTCAGGTTCAGATTCTGAAAGAAAGAGGAAGAAATGGAAGCGTTAAGATTGGAAAGATTGAATCTTTCCGCTGCAAAGTTGTAGCTGGTACTCAGATTGAAGCGGTCAAGCAGCCTTACAATCCTTTCACTGCGCTCGCCGGTAGTATCACGCCGCACCTCTTTGGCTTCAAATATGTTATTCAGGCTGATCCCAAGTGTCTGCTGGCGACCTGCTCCGGGTCCTCCTACAATTCCACCCTCAAACTTCGAATATTTTCGGGTATCACCGGCAGGATTGAACTGCACCTCCCGGTAGACTCCCCAGATATCGTCACTGAAATCGGGCCGGTAGCTGAAACTGAGTGATGGTCTCATAGTGTGGCGAAACCCCTCAAAGCGACCTATCCGGGCTTCACTCAGCCCGTAAAGAGTCGTGTTGAGACTAACGCTGGTCTGGAAATCGCGGCCTGTTGAAAATCCCTGTTCCATTTGGGATAAAACGCGGCCCTGTTCCGGATCCCACTCCTGCCGAACCGTCTGAGGGTACCAGTATTCATTAAGGCTCAGGTTGGTGGCGATGTTGGCAAAGGAACTGCTCATCAGTTGAAGATCAGCTCGTGCCGTTTGCCTGAGTCCGGCATTAATATGACGAAAATCACCGGTCGCCTCCCGGTGTTTTGATGGATCGAATAAAGCCTCAAGAAAACCAATATCGGTTTCACGCGGATTAAAATTGTATCTGGATTGTAGTCGGTTATTGTACTGAATACTCAGAGATTCGTACCAGCGCTCTGTGCGCGCAGGGCCTGTGCGCTGAAAGGGTGTGATTCTGCGAAGAGAAAAAGTGACATCCGGACCGGTGAGCGTGGTCACATCGGTAGCAAAATTTTGATTGTGCGAACCGGCAATATTAAACGAGTAAGCTCCCTCGGGGTGGTTGAAGTTGTATGAGATGCGGGATGTTGTACTCACTTCAGCTCTTTCGTTAATATCATATGAGTTGCGGTTATGATAGTCGGCTGTTCGCAGATTAATGTTGGCAGTAACAGAAGAGTAAGGGTTGATGGTCTGGCTGTGATTGAGCAAAAGCCTGCGCTGTCTGGATGAGAAAAAGTCGGGATCCGTGGATTCCATGCCCTGATCGCGTGAGTAGCCTATTTCCACAGAACCATTGTAGTGATCTGTACGCCTGTAATTCAAACGCGAAGAGATATAGTAGGTTCCGGAGGTGAAGATGTCCAGGTTGATCTGGCCGGTCAGATAATCGTTGAAATACTGGAACCATCCGAGATTCTGCAGACCAATGCCACGGTTTTGTTGATCCTGATAGGTGAAGGAGGGTTCGAGGATGCCGGATTGTTTGCGACTGATGCGCGATGGCACAAAACCGAACGGGAAAACCAGTGGATAAGGGATGTCGAGAATAAACAGTCGGGCCCGTGTAAAAAAAATCTCATCTTCATCCACTACCTTCATCCGGTTGGCACGGATATAAAAATGGGGATGATCCAGCTCACAGGTGGAATAGATGCCATCCTCCACAAAAATGACATGAGGGGCGGTTCGCTTGACCTGGGTTCCGATTACATTTCCCTGGTCCATGGTAATGCGCGCCACGTCGAACTTTCCTTTGTCGGTTTCGTAGTTGTAGGCAATGCGGCGGCTTCGCACCCGGTCCTCACCGCGTTGCAGTACCGGCTCCGAAAGTGTGTCGGCAGGGTCACCGGCCTGAGCACTCATCTCTTTTTTGTCCAGATTCAGCAGAACTTCACCAGCCGTCAGCTCTCCCTGCTGATTGCCGACCCTGGCATTGCCATAAAGTTTGGCTCTCCGTTCCTCTCGGGTAGTGAAAATGAGTGAATCCCGGGATGAGAAACGAATCTCGCCTCCATCGCCAGGCCCCGTCTCGTCAGGTCCTATCTGTCCAGGTTGCATCTCACCCGCTCCCGTCTGGCCGGTTTCTATAAGGTCCGTGTCCATCTCATCTGGATCCATTTCACCCGGCTCCGCATCGTCACCGTCACCGGATGGTAAATCCTCCAGGGGTTGAGAATCGGAATCGTCTTGCTCCTGTTCGGTCGGGATTTCTGTCGGATCAATTTCCCCTGTTCGAATGGTATCGGTCAAAGCCTCCTGTGCATACCCATCCGAAGGCGCTATGAATAACCCCGGTACAGAAATCAGCAACGTTATGATACAGAAGCGTGCAAAGGGCACGAATGGGTTATCTAGTCGGTGATGTGCTATAAAAACTCAAATGCCAGGCTACCTGCACCGAGCAGCGCGGCATCATTACCGAGTGTTTCGTAACGGATTTCAAAACCTTCCTGAAACGGGGGCATCAAACGTTCCAAAGCGGCTTTACGCGCCGGTTCAAGAATCCAGTCACCTGCTTTGGCAACGCCGCCACTCACAACTATGTTGCGGATATCCAGAATATGAATGTAGTTTACAATGGCGTATCCCAGCATTCTTCCGGCATCAGCGAGAATTCGGATCGCCAGCTCATTTCCGTTATCTGCCTCATTGCTCAAGTGAACCGGTTCGAGCTCGTCGGGTTTGTCCAGAAATTTTTTTGCAAGCGGGTTTCCAGGATGATTTTTGATGAGAGGCATGGCGTTGCGAATGAGAAAACGCTGTCCGACATAGGCTTCAATATCACCCTGTGCCGTACTGTAGGATTTCGGTCCGTTATAATCGATGATGACATGACCCACTTCACCGGCACCACCGGTCGCGCCACGATACAGTTCACGATGATAGATGATACCACCCCCTACGCCGGTTCCAAGGGTCAGCATGATCATACTGTCCAGGTCCTGTCCGGCACCGTATCGGGAAGAGCCAAGTGCCATCAAATTGGCATCGTTCTCAACAATGGCGTCGAGGCCGGTTCGCTTTTTTATCTCCTCGTTTACGTTGATCACCTCCCATCCGGGCAGATTTGGTGGATGGCTAACGGTGGTACGATCAAGAGAGATTATCCCGGGAGCTCCGATTCCAGCGCCGACTGGTTTTTCAGAGGCATCACCTGCCGCAGTGGTGATGGCTTCAGCTATTCGGTCCAGAACAGCATCTGGTCCGCTGTCGGCATTAGTGGGAACGGAGTGACTTGAAAGCAATCCTTTTTCGCGATCAACTACGGCCGATTTTATATTTGTGCCGCCAAGGTCAATACCAATAGATATCATGGAAGAATTATTTATAGGTTAAGTAAAAAAGTATGGTCGGTTATGCGCTATTTCTCCTGCACCCGGTAAATGATTTCACCCGGTTTACGCATTCCGTATTCCTCCCTGGCAAGTTTTTCAAGCAGCCCGGGATTCGTTTCGAGCTCCTCCATTTTCAACTGATACCGTTCGGTCTCCTCACGAAGCCTTTCGGTCTCATTGCTCAGCTCTTTCTTTTCATTGTTGAGCAGAATCCGGGTACGGATGCTGTAAGTGTCAACAAAGCCAAACCATACCACAAGAATCAGCAGCAGAACCGAGATCAGGAAGGGGCGTCGCCAGCGGAGTGGATTCAGGAGTTGGAGGTTCATGAAAGCGTTCTTTGAACAGGAATGAAATGATTCCTCCTAAAATAATTCATTTTGGGGTATTACGCATCCATTGGTTTGCAGGAAAATCAGATATACCAGAATGCTCCCTCGATGTGGCTGATTTTCTCGTCAGGCCTGCCGGGTCTGAGAATGGAGATGACATCAAAACGCACCGGAGATCCCTCCATTCGGCGCTCGTGAAGCCATGCCTCGGCAACCTTGAAGAGTTGCTTCTTCTTGGTTCGGTCCACATGTTCTTCAGGCTCGCCGAATGCGGTGCTGCTCCTGGTTTTGACTTCCACAAAGATAATTTCCCGTTCGGTGGCGGCTACAATGTCCACTTCCGCACGCATGAACCGGTAGTTGCGGTCCAATACCTTGATGTTTTTTGACTCAAGGTATGCCGCTGCCTTTTCTTCGCCCTGTCTGCCCAGATCAATGTGGCTCATGACGATGGCTGATCAATCAGATTTACCGGCACTGCTTTTGGATGATGCGGAGCTGGCGGCGGTGCCAGCAGCACCATCACCGGTTTCTTTATGTGCAGTCTTCGTTTCGTTGCTGCTCCCGTTAGATCCGGTATCGGCATTTCCGTTGGATCCGTTGGACTTGTTCTTGTAATCGGTGACATACCATCCGGTTCCCTTGTAGACCACGCCACTGCCCCCGGTGATAACGCGTTTTACCTTTTGCCCGGTCTCCGGACACGTTCCCAGTGCTTCCTCCGAGATTTTCTGAGTAATCTCGAATACGGAACCATCTTCTCTTTTATACTGATAGGTAGGCATATTGATTCGCGTTATTGTAAACGTTGATATGTGAGAACATTATGTTGGAACGATTGAATAAACGCCGGTGTCACGGAAATCGTTTACTGTTTTTTCAATGCTGCAAGTCCTTCCTTAAGTCGTTTTACCGCCTCTTTCAGGTGTTCCATGGATGCGGCATAGGAGAGCCGGATTCCGGCCGGTTCACCAAAAGCATCGCCCGGTACCGCAGCAAGTCCGCGCTCTTCCAGTAAAAACATGCACAGATCGGTACTGTTTTCAATTTTGCCCCCGGATGGCGTTTCCGAATCCAGGTATGCTGAAATGTCCGGAAAGGCGTAAAATGCACCGCCTGGACTGAAGCACCTGACGCCCTCAATCTGATTGAGCGCATCCACCAGATAGTTACGACGGATCCGGAAGGCGGCAACCATCTCATCGACGGTATCGCGGGGACTCAGATAGGCAGCTTCACCCGCTTTCTGGGAAATCGAGCTGGGTCCTGATGTCTCCTGGCTCTGAATTTTTGCAACGGCCTTTACAATCGCCGCCGATCCGGCGAGGTAGCCCAGCCGCCATCCTGTCATGGCGAAGCCTTTTGAAAACCCGTTAACGAGAAGGATCCGGTCCATCAGATCCGGGGCTGCCTGCGCTATGCTCACATGTGGATCTTCAAAAACAATATATTCATAGATTTCATCAGACAGAACAAGGATTTCCGGATGGTCACGAAGCACTTCCGCCAGAGCGCCGAGCTCTTCGGAGGTGTAGCAGCTACCGGTCGGGTTGGATGGCGAACAGAGAATGACCATACGTGTTTTCGGCGTAATGGAATCGCGCAGCTGCTCGGCTGTCATTTTATAGTCATTGGCAAACGCGGTGGATACGATGACCGGCTTGCCCTCTGCCAGCTTCACCATTTCTGGATATGAAACCCAGTAGGGTGCCGGGATGATGACCTCGTTACCCGGATTGATAGTGGCAAGCAGGGAGAAGCCAATGCACTGTTTGGCACCGTTGGACAGGATGATCTGGTCGGGTGTGTACTCCAGCCCGTTTTCCTCACTGAGTTTGGAACAGATTGCCTCACGCAGCTCGGGATTTCCCGTGTTCATGGTGTAACCATGGTGGCCGTTACGAATTGCCTGTATCGCTGCATCGCAGATGTG
>SLLP01000197.1 GCA_007133995.1 Balneolales bacterium | reverse complement strand
GGGAGCGCCGCATCCAGAGGCTCCTGGTACTGATGCAGTTTACCTTTCCCGGAGCACCCATGATCTATTATGGTGATGAAACCGGCATGTGGGGTGCAAACGATCCTTGCTGCCGAAAGCCCATGATCTGGCCGGATATTGAGCATGAAGACGAAGCCATTTTACCGGATGGCACCCCGCGCAAGAGGCTAGACTCCGTGGCCTTTGACGCGGACTTCCATCACTTTTACCGCTCACTGATTCATTTGCGTAATAAACGTCCTGCTCTGCGATACGGTGATTTCAGCATGCTGTACGCAAACGACAGGGA
Source organism: Balneolales bacterium (assembly GCA_007133995.1). GTDB lineage: Bacteria > Bacteroidota > Rhodothermia > Balneolales > Natronogracilivirgulaceae > SKNL01. Next base: position 5,585 of record SLLP01000197.1, on the reverse strand, counting down.
AGGTGTTGTGGTTTTCAGACGTAGTATTAAAGAAAAGGAAAACGCCTTCGTTGATGATGAGATCCTTGTGGTTATTAACAATGGCAGTGCGGATGCGGATGTTCAGGTACAGCCACTATCCCGAAAAAAATTCAATGATCTCATAACCCCGGTTGGCGCAACACCGGAAAATGTAGAAAATGCGGTCAATCTCTCATCGGATGAAAACAAGAATGCGCTGCCTGATTCCGCTGCGGATGCGATCCTGAGTGTGTCCATGAAGCCTTTTTCAGCAAGAATTATTGGCTGATCAGCGTGGTGATATCACATTAATCAGAAGGCAATGACAGGGATATTTATCGCATGAAGAGCCAGCCCAAATAACCGCAGTAGATGACCAGCAGCATGAAACCTTCCAGCCGGCTCACCACATAGCCCGTTCTGATCACCGGGATCATGAGTACGGCAAGAGCGGACATCAGCACCAGATCATCCACCATGATGTCGACCAGATATACAGGCCTCACAATACCGGTCACTCCGAGTACCAGTAGCATATTCAAAATATTTGATCCGACCAGTGCGCCCAATATGAGTTCGCCCTGTTTACGAAGTGTGGCGACAATGGCCGTGGCAAGCTCAGGCAGACTGGTGCCTACCGCAACCATGGAGAGCCCGATCACGCCTTCGGGAATTTGGAATGCGCGGGCGATACCGGTGGCGCCTGAAATCATGAGATGAGCACCGAGAACCAGGGTGCCTAGTCCGATAAGCGACCCGATTATGACAACGGGTGTGCTGAAACCGTGAAAACCGACCTCATTTTCCGCAATGACAGGGGTGATGCTGCTCCGAATGGTCAGCCACAGGTAGATAAAAAGGCCGGCGAGCAACATAACGCCATTGAAGCGTGAAAGTACGCCATCCCAAAGCAGAAACGTCATCAGCAATGAGATAGCGATCATAACCGGGACTTCCCGCCGGAGAAGTTCCTTTTGACCGCGAATCGGGTGGAAGAGGGCCGCGATTCCAAGAATGAGCGCAAGGTTGCTGATATTGGAGCCGACAATATTTCCAACAGCAATTTCACCGCTGCCGATCAGTGTCGCTTCAATACTTACCACCAGTTCCGGACTGCTTGTGCCTAATCCGATCACAATAACTCCGATCAGAAGCGGAGTGACCCGAAGCTTTTGCGACAGGGCAACGCTGCTCCTTACGAGGAGCTCGGCTCCGGCATAGAGAAGAAGCACGCCGATCAAAGTTTGTGTGATCTCAATGATCATTACTCATGCTAAAGTTTGTAATGGGTAGTGGTATGAGATTAATTTACATTCCTTTCCGAATATGAAGCGTGCATCCCATCAGAATTCATCATATTGTAGTTTGGCATCATTATTCAAAAGAAATATCAGCATGCATACTAGCCAATTATCAAGAACTTACTTTCATCAGAACTGTTGTGTTTTCGGAATTGTTAGGAAAACAAAACAAGGTACAATATTTTTGTGTCATGAATCATATCGTAACACATCTCATTCGGGTTCAAGGCCGCGTTCAGGGGGTCGGATTCCGTCAGTACATCCACAATATTGCCATGGAGCGGTCGGTGACCGGCTGGATACGAAACACCAGTGACGGATCAGTCGAAGCCATGTTACAGGGCCAGCCGGGTGATGTGGGTTCGGTGGAAGCGGCTTGTCGAAAGGGTCCGCCACTATCAAGGGTGGATAATGTAGACTGCTATCCGGTTGATCCGGATGTCCGGTACGAAACATTTGATGTGCGTCACTGAAGGTAACCATGCGACTTTTCACCGCTATTGCATTACCCGATTTGGTACGCAGCGAGCTTGCAGCTATTCAGCCCAATCATCCAGAAATCCGGCTCACTCCTGAGTCGCAGATCCATCTGACACTGCGATACATCGGGGAAACAGACAAGGTGCGCACGCGCCGGATAATCCAGTCGCTTTTCCATGTCACATTTCGTCCGTTTGATATCGAGCTGATGGGTACGGGTTGCTTTCCCAACACCAGGGAACCGTCGGTGCTCTGGGCGGGTGTCCGCTATCATCCCATCCTGAGAGAGCTTTACGATGGCATTCAGGAACAGCTCTACCGGGCGGGGATATCACCCTCACCCCGCTCGTATCATCCGCATGTAACGCTCGGCCGCATCCGGAGAGACAAAAAGGTGAAAGAAAATGTGGATAGCTCTCCTCTTGATGTGGTTCTTGACAATTTTTTTAATGGCGAGGCCTCCCGGTTTCATGTAACGTTTCATGTTGATCGGTTCCGCCTGTATCACAGCAGGTTGCATTCGGGTGGTGCTATTCACCACTGTTTACAGGAGTATATGGCTTCCTGATCGCGTACCAAAATTGGTACTGCTTTGGGACCGTTACAAGAAAAAAAGTTTACTTCATTTAATTTTACTACATTGTCGATAATAAAAGTGATTGTCGAAAATTAAGTGATTAACTAATCTGAAATCAGCAAATCAGAACGAGACAACGCAGCATCATGGGGAAAAAAATTGTACTGTATACGTTACTTACTACCGGTATTGTTGTCACGCTGGTGGGCATTCAGAATTTGTATCTGTTTTGGGGTGAAGTAAGTTTTCCAGGTATTATTGGCCAACTGACCGGAGGCATCTGTATTTTAGGTGGCATTGTGAATTTATGGGTGGCCAGAAAATTCAGATCTCAGATCAGCTTGCAGAAAAATCAGGATTCGGTATCTTGATTCAAAAATTTCTCGTCATTAATCATGTATGGCACGAACTAGGAGCAGTGTGACAGGTTCAACGGTCTTATGGATTCTGCTGCTGATTGCTGGAGGGTATCTCATCATACTCCTGCTGATGTACCTTTTCCAGGCTGCATTCATCTATTTTCCTACCAAAAATATCGTTGCCACACCAGAGGAGCTCGGACTTGCCTACGAGGATGTGTACTTGCATACCGAAGACGGGTTCCGTTTGCACGGCTGGTATGTGCCCGCCGGGGAGTCCAGAGGCAGCGTGTTGTTTTTTCACGGCAATGCCGGCAATATCTCAGGGCGGCTGGAAAGCATCATGATTTTCAAAAACCTTGGCTTGGATGTACTGATTTTTGACTATCGGGGATATGGACGGAGCGAGGGCAAGCCCAGTGAGCAGGGTACATACAAGGATGCCATAGCTGCCTGGCGATATCTCACGGAAGTCCAGGATAAAAATCCCCGGGAGGTAATTTTATTCGGCCGTTCCCTTGGAGGAGGAGTTGCGGCCTGGCTGGCCAGTGAGGTGAATGCCGGTGGTGTAGTTCTTGAATCAGCGTTTACATCTGCCGTCGATCTCGCCGCTGAAATATATCCCTTTATACCAGTTAACTGGCTGATGAACATAAGATATCCTTCCATCGATTATTTGCAACAAGTTGAGATGCCTGTTCTGATAGCACACAGCAGAGGGGATGAGGTGATACCCTATCACCACGGCGAAAAACTTTTTGAGGCGGCCCGTGAACCAAAATATTTTATGGAGATGCGAGGCGGACATAACGACGGTTTCATCCAGACCGGACAGGATTACATTGATGGCTGGGATCGTTTTCTCACAAAAATCCTGGAATGAAAAAGTGCCCCGGAACGTAAATTGGAAATATCTGATCGAACAAAAAAATCCACTATGAACAACAGAGAAAAACATATTATTATCACAGGAGCATCAAAAGGATTTGGCCGTGATCTGGCGATGCATCTTGCTGAACACGGAACCGTGCTGCATCTTGTCGCGAGAAGCGATATGTCCGATTTGGTACTAGAACTGGAAGCTCGTGGAGCCAGGGTTAGCACCTGGCAGCAGGACCTCACGCAGACGGAAAAGCTTCATGACCTTATTACTCATATCGCCGCTGACATTCCGGCTGATGAAACAGGATTTTTAGGGCTTGTCAACAATGCCGGTATGCTTGAGCCAATGGGTCCGGCCGGTAAATACGATTTTGAAACCTATAGGAAGAATCTGGAGATTAATTTTGTTGCTCCTCTGCTATTGACTCATGCTTTTTTGGAGTTATTTCAAGAGACCGGGATTGTCAAGCGTGTGATTATGATATCTTCAGGTGCGTCAGGCAAACCATACCATGGATGGAGCCATTACTGCAGCACCAAGGCGGGAGTGGACATGTTCGTGCGTACGGTAGGTATCGAACAGGAGCAACAGCGAAATCCTGTGGAAATCATGGCATTCAATCCCGGGCGCATAAGCACCGATATGCAGGAGTCGATCCGCAGTACGAGCGAAGATGATTTTCCAATGGTTCATGACTTTATATCGGCATGGAAAGAGGGGAAAGTTGGGGATTCCGCTGAAGTAGCCGGGCGTCTTGCCAGGGTGTTGCTGGCTGAATTTTATCCAGCTGGTGAAGTGATCAGTCACAGAGATATCTGACTGTCTGCCAGGCGTCCCTGGCTGCATCCGGCATCTGGGAAAATTTCATGGAAAAAATAGGAGAAAGTCAAGAAGGCATATAGTTTAATTTATTGATAGTTTTCATTTTTGACTTTTAATTTCGCCCTTTATATGTGTCAGTTTTCTCACCTTCATTGCCACTCCCAGTTCAGTCTGCTGGATGGTGCTGCTGCTATTTCAGGGATGATATCCAAAGTGGCCGGCAGTGGCATGCCCGGCATTGCTATTACAGATCACGGCAATATGTTCGGGGTGCCTGCTTTCGTAAATGAAGCAAAAAAGAAAGGGGTAAAACCGATCATCGGATGTGAGTTTTATGTCACCCCGGCAATCATGTCCGACCGCGAGAATCGCGAGCAGTACCACCAGGTTCTTCTGGCAAAGAACAAGGCCGGCTACTACAATCTGGTGCGTCTGAGTTCACTGGGGTATGTTGACGGATTTTACTACAAGCCTCGCATCGATCGGAAAACGCTGGCGGCGCATTCCGAGGGACTGATTGCAACCACCTGTTGTCTGCAGAGTGAGATCAACCAGACCATCCTGAGAAAAGGCGAGGCGGAAGCAAAAAAACTGTTCGAGTGGTACCTGGATCTTTTTGGGGAGGATTACTACATCGAGCTACAGCGGCATGGCCTGCGTGATCAGGACGTTTGTAATGAGGTGCTGGTACGGTGGAGCAAGGAATATGGTGTCAAAATGATTGCCACTAACGACTCTCATTATGTGAATAGAGAGGATTCCGAGGCTCACGATATTTTGCTGGCGCTGCAGACCAATGCCGACATCAACGATCCCAACCGTTTCCGATTCACCGACGACCAGAACCGGCTTAACCCTGAGTTCTACCTGAAGACGCCCGACGAGATGAAAGAGCTTTTCAGTGACCTGCCGGAATCCCTGGAGAACACCCAGGAAATTGTTGATAAAACCGAAAACATCACACTGAGTTCCGAGCTGCTGCTGCCGCATTTCAATGTGCCGGAACCGTTCCGGGATATGGACGATTACCTGCGGCACCTTGCCTACGAGGGAGCAAAGATCCGTTATGGGGAAATTTCGGAGCAGATCAGCAGCCGAATCGAGCAGGAGCTGAAGATTATCCGGGATATGGGTTTTGCCGGGTATTTCCTGATCGTGGAAGG
>SLLP01000218.1 GCA_007133995.1 Balneolales bacterium | reverse complement strand
CAAAACCAGTTGAATTAACCGATAGCAATTTCAATGATGAGGTGCTGAATTCTGATAAACCGGTACTTGTGGATTTTTGGGCAGAGTGGTGTGGCCCATGCCGCATGGTAGGTCCGGTAGTTGAAGAGCTGGCCGGAGATTACGAAGGCAAGGTGAAAGTTGGCAAGGTGGACGTGGACAGCAATCCACAGGTGTCAATGCAATATGGAATACGCAGCATACCTTCGCTTTTGATCTTCAAAAATGGCGATGTTGTGGACCAGATTGTTGGAGCAGTACCCAAGGCTCATCTCCAAAAGCAGCTTGATGCACAGTTATGATAAGCTATAGCAGTTATTTTTAAATTCTGTCGTCCCATAACAGTTTGACAGTGTTTTTGGTGATTCATGAAAGTCCGTCAGTGTTAAAAGCTGCCGGACTTTTTTTTTCACGGGAGAACCGTATATATTGCATGTCAGCTTGTTTTTAACTGCAAACAAAACTTGGAGGAGTTCTTCCATTGGGTTTATTAGAATTTATTTTTTTGCTGATTATTGCAGGAATTTGCGGTTCCATAGGGCAGGCCATTGCCGGTTTCAGTCGAGGTGGTTGCGTGGTATCCATAGTAGTCGGCTTTATCGGTGCCTTGCTCGGTTCATGGCTAAGTGGTCAGCTCGGCCTGCCGGAATTGTTTAATATCCGTGTTGGCGGCAGCAACTTCCCCGTCATCTGGTCCATTATTGGGTCAGTGATCTTCGTTGTGATCGTCGGTCTGCTCACACAGAGAAAATAAAGCAGTAACCACGCCGCGAATGAGCCGGGTTCGACAATCAGTACTGAACAAACCGGATCAATATGAACCGGATCAATATGACGGGTTCCATCTGTAGTGTGTAGAGCCGGTCAGCGTAGAGCCGGTCAGATTAAACTATGGTTCAGAAAGGCGAATCTGAAAAAAATCAATTCATGATTACATCTCTTTCAGGAAGCGGCGCAGCACATATTGTAGAATACCACCATTCTGATAGTAAGCGATTTCAACCTCAGAATTCAGTTGAGCAACCGTTTTGAACGTGATTTCCGAGCCGTCATCTTTTATGGCTTTCACATCCAGCTCCTTGTTGGGAGTCAGTCCATCAGAAATACCGGTGATCGTAAATGTCTCATTGCCGCCCAAACCGAGATTTTCACGTGTCTCTCCGGGTTGGAATCGAAGTGGAAGTACACCCATGCCCACCAGATTGCTGCGGTGAATCCGTTCAAAGCTTTCAGCGATGACGGCCTTAATGCCCAAAAGATTGGTTCCCTTTGCAGCCCAGTCGCGTGACGATCCGCTGCCGTATTCCTTACCACCCAGAACGACCAGTGGGGTGCCGTCTTCGGCATACTTGAGCGCGGCATCATAGACGGACATCTCTTTTTCTGATGGGTGATGGATTGTCCACCCGCCTTCCTTCTCCACAAGTTGGTTTTTTATCCGAACGTTGGCAAATGTGCCCCGTATCATCACTTCATGATTGCCGCGGCGCGATCCATAGGAATTGAAGTCAACAGGTTTGACTCCCTTGCTGATGAGGTATTTTCCTGCCGGGGTATCCTCGCCGATCTTGCCGGCGGGGGAGATGTGGTCGGTGGTGATGGAGTCACCCAACATCAGAAGTGTCCGGGCATTTACAATGTCCTGAACGGAATCCGGTGTTTTGGAAATATTCTGGAAGAAAGGAGCTTCTTTTATGTAGGTGGATTTATCATCCCACTCATAGACCTGACCTGTTGGTGCATCGAGCGCTTTCCAGACATCGTCACCTTCAAACAACGTGGCATAGTTACTGCGGAAATCCTCTGGTTCGATCACTTTTTCCATCAAGTCGCGTATCTCTTTTTCTGTCGGCCACACATCCTTCATGTAAATCGGCTCGAAGTTGGGACCGAATCCAAGCGGCTCGTTGTTCATGTCTAAATCAACTCTTCCAGCCAGGGCATAGGCGACCACGAGCATCGGAGAGGCAAGGAAATTCATTTTGATGCTGGGATGGATACGCGCCTCAAAATTCCGGTTGCCGGAAAGCACGGAGGAGACGATCATATCATTTTCTTCCACGGCTTTGGCAATATGGGGCGGCAGGTCGCCGCTGTTGCCGATGCAGGTGGTGCAACCGTATCCTACCACATGGAAACCGAGAGCTTCAAGATAGGGCAGCAACTCGGATTTCTCGTAATATTTGGTGACCACCTTGGAGCCGGGTGCCAGGCTGGTTTTTACCCAGGGTTTCACATCCAGGCCTTTTTCGATCGCCTTTTTAGCCACGAGCCCGGCACCCAGCATTACAGAAGGATTGGAGGTATTGGTGCAACTGGTGATGGCAGCCATTACCACGGCGCCGTCGCTGAGCATGAATTCGGTGTCACCGGTCTTGACCTCCACGGTTTTGAGTCCGTCGACGGTTTTGGGTTGGGTTTCCACGGCAACATCGGCATCTTCGGGGATTTTCATGTCGGGATCGTCCTGGGTGATGGTATCAGCAGGCTGCCCGCCTTCGGAAAGCCATCGCTCACGGTCCTCAAGGTCGATATAGTCTCGTTCGTAGGTCTCCTTCATGATCTTGATGAAGGAATCCTTGACGTCAGTCAGAACGATTTTGTCCTGTGGGCGTTTCGGGCCGGATATGGCCGGGACCACGTCGCCAAGGTCAAGTTCGAGCTGATTGGTGTAGGTGATCTGCTCCTCGTTTTCCCGCCACATCATGTTGTTTTTGGCATAGTGCTCGACGGTCTGCACGTGGTCTTCATCGCGTGCGGTGAGGCGCATGTAGTCGAGAGTGCGGTCGTCAATTGGGAAGAAGGTGACGGTGCATCCGAATTCAGGTGACATATTGGAGATGGTAGCGCGATCGGGTACGGTCAGGTTGTCAAGTCCGTCGCCGAAGACCTCGACAAACTTTCCGACAACGCCATGATTCCTCAGCAGATGGGTAACGGCCAGTACCATATCGGTGGATGTGGCTCCCTCGGGCAGGGAGCCGGTGAGTTTGAGCCCCACAACCTCCGGATTGAGCATGTAGATCGGCTGCCCAAGCATGACGGCCTCGGCCTCAATTCCACCAACGCCCCATCCGACCACACCGATTCCATTGACCATGGGAGTGTGGGAATCCGTTCCGACCAGGGTGTCCGGGAACGCAAAACCATCGCGGAGGTAGATACCTTTGGCCAGGTATTCGAGATTTACCTGATGGCAGATGCCAAGTCCGGGAGGCAGCACGCTGTAATCGGCAAACGCCTGCTGTGCCCATTTGAGCAGGCTGTATCGCTCTTCGTTGCGCTCGTATTCCTTTTCGACATTCAGCCGGTAGGCGTCACGGGTGCCGAAATAATCGACCTGGACCGAGTGGTCGATGATCAGGTCGACCGGGACCTGCGGATTTATTTTCGAAGCACTATCGCTACCTTTTTTTCGTCCCACTTCCGACCGGATGGATGCGATATCCACAACCGATGGCACTCCGGTGAAATCCTGCATGAGCACACGGGCGGGCATATAGGGGATGTCACTCGGAACACCATCGGGAGACCAGTTGAGCAGTGTCTCAATGTGCTCCTTCTTCACAGCAAAATCATCGTAATTCCGCAGGGCATTCTCCAAGAGAATGCGAATGGTGAAGGGTAGTTTTCCGATGCTGTGACCCTGCTTGTTCAGCTCACTGAGGCTGTAGTGTTTATGGGTTCCTGTTGGTGTTTTCAACTCCTTTACAATTCCGAAAATATCGTTGCTCATAGTTCCTCTGTATGGTTTTCAGATAAAATTTCTAATGGTTTAACAATAGCAAAATGATCGGAAAAAATCTATGCCCAAGTTTGGTTGGATGAGGGTCAGGTACACGTGTTGCTGCAAGACTATGCGGGATGATACCGCATGATCATGCGGTGACATGCAGGCCATGACTTCGTATCGTATGAGTGAACAATGAAAACAGGTGCCGAAAGATTTTTATAGTAGTGGAACAGAAGGTAGTTCCGTTTTTACTGCTGTCGTATAAAAGAATTATCAGAGTGACGCTTGTTAAAGAGAGCGCTCAGCCCTCTCGCTCCCGGATCTTCCGCGGGGTGAAGGGCTTTTTTACTGGTGGTTTACCAGAAAGAGCGGACTATGGCAGTTTGATTATTTTTTTATATTCCGCATGTGCGCGAAAAGTAATGGCGGACATCACCATTTAAACGTCATTAGACAACCATTTTAACAGGCTCCAAGGAGGAGAACAATGAGTAGCGTTAGCATTAAAAGAAGCATTTCCAACCGGACTGACAGCAGAAAGGATCATAAGATCCGGTTTTTAATCAGCTCACAGGGCAGGACGGTCTCCGACATGAAAACACTCAAGGCCGGGGAAACCTCCGGACTGGCAGATGGAGACCGACTCATCATCGTATCCGACAGGGATACCAATTATGCTATCAGGTGGGAAAACGGAGCACTGCTCAGCGCGGAACAGGTTAACAGCAGCCATCCGAAATTTCCAGAGATGACGGTGGCGTCCTATCGCCTTTTATCTGAGTCCAATCATAATGAGGACAGTGAGTTGGAGACATCCGTATCAGACAGAGGTGAAGACGACCCGGATGGCGGTGACGATCCGTCAGGAGTTATCATCATCATGGAACCGGATGAGCCGCAACCCTGACCTGGTTCCTTAAAAAAACCGAAAAGTTTTCTTACATTACAGGTGAATTTGGGAACCCGTCGGTAAACCGGATGGCTCGCGTACTCTGTGTTGGAAGTATGGTTTTTACAGAAAGGATGATATCCTGTGGAAGGATAATGGTTGTTCTGATCTGTGTGATGATGCCGCTGCAGAGAATCCACGGGCAGGACCGCAGCGAGATTCCGGCAGGTGGACCCGGCTACCCTGCCATCACCAACTATGCCGCAGATGAGTACCAGGGGCATCTCCAGAGCTGGGGTTTTGCCATGGACCGCCACGGCATTGTTTATGTGGCCAATTCGCAAGCCCTGATGCGATATACCGGTGCCGGATGGCAGCATGTGAACATACCCGGGCAGTCGGTACTGACCCTTGCCTACGATGATGTTGATGACAGGATCTACCTCGGTGGTGTTAGTGAAATCGGCTATGTCCCGGTTTCAACACCATCTGATCCGTCTTCTGCAAGGCCATGGCCTTACCAGTCGCTTACCCCGCTCATCCCCGACACGGTGGAGTTCACGTCCGTATGGCACAGCCGGATAACCGATGAGGGAGTGTTCTTCATGTCCACAGAATATTTTTTCCACTATGACGGAGAGCAGATGCATGTCTTTCCGGCGCAGACGCGTTTCACGAAACTTGCTGTCATAGAGGGTGATGTGTTCGTCCGGGAGGCGCCCTATGGCCTGAAAAAGTATACCGGCGGAGAGCTTGTGCCATGGGACAAAGGGGCTTTTTTCGGGGATACCACGCTTCGAAGCGTGATAGAACTTGGAGACGGGACCACTCTCTTTGTCACCTACTTCGAACTGCTGCTTTTCGACGGTCAGGAATACATGCCGTTTGATAATGCTGCGGCCGAATATCTAAAGACCAGTTTCATAGACGAGGCGATACTGCTGAACGACGGAACCATAGCCATAGCTACCCGCAATGGCGGGGTGGTGTGGCTCGACAGGGACGGTTCGCTGCTGCAGATCTTCACAGAAGACAGCGGCCTGATAAGCAATACGGTATACGGATTGCTCCAGGATAAAAAAGGATCGCTCTGGGTGGCCACCATTAACGGCCTGTCCCGCATCGATGTGCAGTTGCCCTTCCGTTATATTGACACCCGTCACGGTTTTTCGGATACCGCCAACAGGATTACGACCCGAAACGATACGATTTTTGTCTCGGCCAGCAGGGGAGTTTACATGCGCGACAGTAATGGAAACACGCGCTTTTTTGATGGCAAAACGTTCTGCCATCAATTTCT
>SLLP01000207.1 GCA_007133995.1 Balneolales bacterium | reverse complement strand
TTAATACGTAAACGGAGGCTTTATGGTAACCGGTCCCTTGTTGATGCTCATATTTGTCATTTCCATTGTCATTGTGCTGGTAATGATCATCCAATTTAAAATCAATCCTTTTTTGTCTTTGCTGGTTGTGACCATTTTGACCGGACTCATGGTGCGTATGCCATTGCCGGAAATTGCGGAGAATCTGGCATCCGGGTTTGGAAGTACCCTGATGGCCATTGGGATCGTCATCGGATTGGGTATTGTTTTTGGCCAAATCCTGTCGGAATGCGGTGCGACCCAGCGAATTGCGCATTCCATTTTGCGTGCCGTCGGAAAAGAGAACTCGCCTCTGGCCATTACCTTCACCGGCTATATCGTGTCGATACCGGTTTTTTTCGATGCCGCATTTGTGATTCTTATCAGCATCGTCCGCAAATTGTCCAGTTTGACAAAAAAATCCCTGATTGCCCTGGTTGCGGCCCTGTCCATAGGATTGATCACCTCTCATAACCTGATTATCCCCACTCCGGGACCGGTGGATGTGGCGTTCAGTCTGGGGGTCGACATGGGGCTTTTTGTTATTTATGCCCTGATTGCAGGCATTCCGGGCATTCTGGTCGGGGGATGGCTTTATGGCCTCTATCTTGGAAGGAAATTCCCGAAGGTGTACGAGGATAACAATGTGGAAAGCGAAAAGGACATCAAACTGATTACTCCCGAACAAAGGGATGTTGATCAGCTGCCGTCCAATTTTATTTCATTTTCGGTGCTCTTGTTGCCCATCCTGCTGATATTGCTGGGCAGTGTTATCGATCTTGTGATGGAGGAGGGAACAACGATTCACGGTATCTTTGGCCTCATCGGGGATAAAAACGTAGCCCTTCTGATCAGTGTTCTGGTTGCCATCTGGGTGTTCCGGAAGTTTTTCTCAGAACCCGTTGAAGCGAAGATAACCGAGGCTGCAGGTAAAGCAGGTATGATTTTGCTGATTACCGGCGCCGGGGGTGCCTACGGTTATGTAATCAGCAGCAGTGGCATAGGTGAACATCTTGTGAATACGTTAACAGGATGGAATATTTCGGTTTTATTCACGGGCTTTTTATTGGGTGCCATTCTGCGGGCGGCACTGGGCTCTTCAACGGTTGCACTGGTAACAGCCTCCACCATTCTGGGGCCGTTGGCGTTGCAGGGCGTAGTTTCACCGGTTTTACTGGCTATAGCGATATGCGCCGGTGGAAACTGCCTGTCACTTCCCAATGATTCCGGATTCTGGGTAGTCAACAAGTTTTCAGATTTCACCGTGAAAGAAACCCTGATTGTATGGACGGTCGGCGGGACACTGGCAGGTTTGGTAATATTTGTGACCCTTGTCATTCTGAACTTCTTCTCCGGTGTCTTACCAGGAATCTGATGCATGCCGGTGACATGAGCTGCTCAACGTTTTGTCTGGCAGTGATTTCGCAAGAATAATCTCTAAGAATGCAAACGAAAACTCAAAATCACTAAATCCGTACCATCATCCCAAACCCTGCAAAATAGAGCAGGTGCGTGCAGATTTATCCCAAGTTTTCTGTACGTTTCTAGCAGTAATCAAGATATGTTTTTTAGTTTTTCATTACAATAAACATAACTTGGTATGCTTTAAACCTGCTTTATTAGTCAGATTGCATGGATAATGTGATCTGGCTCTATTCTATACACATGCTTTTATTCAAATCTATATGAATAAAACAGCATTGCTACTGATTTTTTTTGCTCCGCTTTTGAGTTCCGGTTGCGGGACTCCCATTCCGGATTCCGGGGACATTTCCGTGAGCTGGGAATTGCTCAGCAACACCTACAGCGAAAGAGCTCAGGCCAGATCTGAATTCATAATAGAAAATTACAGCCGCTTTACGTTTACTGACGGGAACTGGACCATGTACTACAGTCAGCGTCCGGCCAGACGATTGATTTCAAGTGAGGGTACATTACCTGCCGTTGTGAGCTGGATAAATGGTGACTGGTTCAAAATTGAACCTCTGGAAGGTTTTAAACTTGAAAAAGGGGACAGGGTCAGGATCACTTACGAAGTTTCCGGTTGGTGGATCAAGGAAGTGGATGCGCCGATGGGGCTCTATTTTGTGTTTTATGATGACGATGGCAACGAAAAGGAGATCATCACCATAGATAACTATGAGGTCAAGCCATTTGTGCGACCGGAACAGATGATGCGGCACCGCAATGACCCGATTCCATTGAATACTCCGGAATTTCGCTACAATGCAAACCGCGAAATGCTGCTGCTGGATCCGGAGGAGCTGCTCCCGATTATCCCATCACCCGTTCGGATTGAAAAGCACGGGCAAACTATGGAGCTGCCGGAGTCGATGCCGATTTACTATCAGGATGGACTTGTTGGTGAGGCAGAATATCTTGGTCACATGCTGGAATCGCTCACCGGACGAAGATTTCCTGTTGTGCATGGCGATGGCGAGGGAGCCGGTTTCATACAGCTTGAGAAATCCGGTCACACCAATAATGAATCCAACAAGGAGGGGTATCGCCTGCAAATTACACCGGATCAAAAAATTATCATTGAAGGTACCGACAAAGCCGGTGTCTTTTACGGAATCCAGTCGCTGAAAGCCCTGTTGCCGATGGATGTGATTCTGGGAGAGTCCGATGCCATACGTCTGGAAACGATGACCATCGAGGATGAGCCCCGTTTTGCCTATCGCGGCTTGCTGGTCGATGTTGCCCGAAATTTCCAGGATACGTCGACGATGAAAAAAATCATCGATATCATGGCATTCTACAAGATCAACACACTCCATTTCTATCTGACCGACGATGAAGGCTGGAGGGTTGAGATCCGGGATTTGCCGGAGCTGACCGAAGTTGGCGGCCAGAGGGAGCATACCTCCATTGATGCTCCGGCACTTCATCCATCCTATGGTTCGGGTCCGTTTCCCTATGCAGAAGGTACGTACGGAAGCGGCTACTATACTCACGAAGAGTTCGTGGAAATCCTCAGATATGCCGATGAGCGGCATATCGCGGTGATTCCCTCGATAAACATGCCGGCACATGCCAGGGCTGCAATCAAGTCGATGGAAGCCCGCTATGAACGGTATATGAAGCTGGGAGACGAGGAGGCCGCGAATGAATTCAGACTTATTGATCCTGATGATGAGTCGGAATTCACATCCGCCCAAAGTTATACGGATAATGTAGTTAACGTGGCCAGGGAATCGGTATACCGTTTCTATGAAAAAGTACTGGACGGCCTGGTTGAAATGTACCGCGAGGCCGGTGCTCCATTCAACATGCTGCATACCGGAGGTGATGAGGTGGCGGTCGGAGCCTGGACGAAATCTCCCATGGCTGCCGAACTGCTTGAACAACTGCCGGATGTTGATGACCCCCACAATCTTCAGGCGTATTATTCGGCCCGGACCATCAGGATGCTGCAGGAAAGAGGCTTGAAAGTGGGTGGATGGGAAGAAGTGGCACAAATCCGGGATGAGCACGGGGTTTTTGTACCCAATCCGGAGTTTGCCGGCGGTGACATCGTCACCTACATATGGAGAAACCAGGGTGATATGCGCGATCTGGCATATCGATTGGCCAATATGGGATATCCTGTGGTGCTGTGCCACAGATCCAATTTCTACTTTGACCTTGCTTATAACAACCATCCGGAAGAACCCGGCCATTATTCAGCCGGCTTCATCAATACAAGGGATGCATCGCAGTATGCTCCTTACAATATTTACCTGACTACCTTGCGGACAAGAAGAGGCCATCCCATCGATATTGAAACGGAATTCAGGGATATGGAAAGGCTGCAACCCGAGGCGAGAAATAACATTATGGGTCTTCAGGCACAGGTATGGAGCGAAAGTGTGCGCGGACCGGATATGATCGAGTATTATCTGCTCCCAAGACTTGCCGGATTTGCCGAAAGCGCCTGGAGCGCAGAGCGATCTTTTGAAACCATAGAGGATCGTTCGGAGCGGGAGGCTGACATGCAGAAACATTGGAATATTTTTGCCAACACATTGGCACAGAAAGAACTACCGCGGCTTTCCGTGCTGTATGGTGGATTTAATTACCGTATACCCAAACCGGGTGCCGTAATCGGGAATCATATCCTGAACGCAAATGTCAAGTATCCCGGTCTGGATATCCGGTATACCACCGATGGAAGCGCACCGACCATTCATTCCGAAAAATATTCCGGTCCGGTAACGGTATCGGGACCGGTTAAGCTGAAAGCGTTTGACAGATCGGGGAGGTACAGCCCAACGCTGATTGCCGAGTGAATTAAATATTACGATGGGTAATTCCGGCAATGAACCCCTTCCCCTTTTTTCCTTAGAAAGGACGTGACCGCTTTACCCCTTCCGTTCCGAGGGAAGATTTTGATGAACAGATCGATATGAACAGACCGAAGTATCGGAAATTTGCAATAACGTGAGCCTGGTGCAACAGGCAACCAACTCACCTTTTTGTTTGAATTTCGATTACTCCGTTGGCGCCTCTGGAACCGTAAGATGCCGCTTCACTTCCTTTCAGCACATTGACGTGAGCAATGTCCCATGCACTCAGGAAGTTAACGCTGCTATAGGATTGTCCCACCACCCGTCCATCAACGACATATAATGGCTCATTACTGCCAAGGATAGAAGATTCACCCCGCACTCTGACCTGGGTATTGGCTCCGGTACCTCTCACACTTACGCCAGAAACTCTCCGCAAATAATCGGCAAGTTCCATTTTGACCGAGTCGCTTATCTCCAGCTGATCCGGACCCGTTGTGGTGGGAGCATCCCGTGTGCCCTGGCTCGTATGACATGCCTGCAGCATTATCAGTGAGAAAGCGGTAATCAACAATGTGACAGCGATTTTCATATCTTGCTCCGCTTTATTAGTTGGTCTATTTAGCCCGCACCTATGCTAACGTAATAAAACTACAAAAAATATTGTAAATAGTAAACTTATAGTGGATTTGATGAAATGTAATCTGACGCCGGACAGACATGAATAAATCGTTGCTGCCAAGGCCATTAAAGTTTAGCGATCCGTTGTTTCGGCCTGTTCTGGATGAAAGGGGTATGTGAATGTTATTAATTGAAATAGAGTTCGTTATGGTTTGATGAATCGACCGAATGTTGATTTTTTTTTTAAAAAAGTAATACATTTTTGCTGCCGGGGTGTATTAATATCAGTTCAAGGCAATAATCTAGCCACAGAAGATGGTCTTGTACTACTTGGGAAACATCATTCAGCCTCTCGTTTTAAGTTTTGCTATGGTATCACTGTTGGAAACCGGCTTATCGTGGGCATGCCAGCCACGAATAAGCTGGTCAGTCGACTTTACAGCACCGGTTTACACTGTTCATTGACTTATTTGATTAGTTCATAGAACCACTCCAAACCCGCGGAACGGGTTCCATGAACATGTGAAACCAAGTTTGGTTTTTCTTGGTTGAACGGGCATCGGTATCAATCTGCAAAAGGGTTTTTCCTCTAAATGCTACTGATTTAGATTATGATCGATCAGCGTCTCCCTGAACCGCCAAAAGGTGGCAGCATCAGGATGCTGTTGGTCAGGACAAATACCGGTAAACGTTAAGAACACAGTTGATCAATGAGTTGATCCGCAAGTTGCGGATCTCTCGGATTGATCAGATACCAAAGGAAATTGGCCTGAACCATCCACATCGGGTTTTTTCTGGGGCGACTGCCTTTCCAGGCGTCAGGTTACGATTGGTAACCAACGCCAACAGGTTGAGAGTTTTACTGCTCTTAAGAGCGAAGAAAATTTTGCAAGGGGTCGCCAAATGAAAAAGATCGAAAGAAAACTGATTTCAAAATATCTGAACGATGATTGTACAGAAGAGGAAAAAAAACGGGTATTGAGGTGGCTTAATACCACTGAAGGCTTTACTTCACTTGAGAGATTGCTTGATTCCGATATCA